>JAENZU010000174.1 GCA_016841125.1 Melioribacter sp.
TATTATTTTACTCGGGCACGGAGAGAATTCCATATTTGAAATTAATGGGCAACTTAGCAGGAATAATGAAACTAAAATTGAAGCGGTAATTGCGGATGTTAAAGATAAGCAGAGACTGCGTAAAATATTTTCTCAATATAAAATTGATATAATTTTTCATGCGGCAGCCCATAAGCATGTCCCATTGATGGAAGCTCATCCGGTTGAAGCTGCGTCCAACAATATAATCGGTACTCGAAATATGGTCGAAGTTGCCGTTGAGAATTCTATAGAACATTTTATTATGGTCTCTACGGATAAGGCAGTTAATCCTACTAGTGTTATGGGTGCCAGTAAGAGAACTTCAGAGATGCTGGTGATTGATGCCGCAAAACGATATAATAAACAATATTCGGTTGTAAGATTCGGTAATGTACTAGATAGCCGGGGGAGCGTTGTACGTGTTTTAAAGGATCAAATTTCTTCCGGCGGACCTCTTACAATTACTCATCCAGATATAAAAAGATTTTTTATGACCATACCTGAAGCTGTTCAGCTTGTGCTTCAAGCCTTTTCTCTTGGCAGCGGGGGTGAAATTTTTGTACTTGATATGGGAGAACCTATTAAAATAATTGATCTCGCAAAAGATCTAATTAAATTAAGCGGTTTGGAAATTGATAAAGATATTGAAATTAGATTTACGGGATTAAGACCCGGAGAGAAACTCTTTGAAGAATTGTTTATCAATGGTGAAAATTATAAAAGAACAATTCATGAAAAGATATTTATTGCGGAGAATGCTAGTCAATTTATATCACCGGTTCTGCACGAAATAGTTAGTGAGATGGAAGCAAGATTATCGGAATGTGAAGATTATGAAATAAGAGATTATTTGATGACACTTATTCCTGCCTACAAACCAATTAGTTTAAGAACAGACTATCAAGCTTCTTCTAAATGAGAATTATCCTTATTCTTCTGCTCAGCACTTTAATTTTTGGACAAAGCGGCAGGACAAATTACGACAGAATATATGATTTCTTAGAACGGCAGGATCTTCTGGGCAATATAAGTATTAACAATCACATCAAGCCCTACAGTAGAAAATTTATTGCGAAGAAACTGATTGAGTTAAAAGATCTGAGTCCGGCAAGTTTGAGTAAAACAGATTTAAAAGAACTGGAATATTTTTACCATGAATATCTCCCCGAAATAACAAAACCTAAAAAAAGTGTAAATTCATTTTTAAGCTACGACGAATACGGCAGATTCAATATTTACGGTTATAAGGATTCCCTTTTTGAATTTAACCTGGTACCTAACTTAGGTTTGATATACGAACAAAGAGGGGAAGGAAAATCGACATTAACATATTGGAACGGTTTTAATTTTTACGGCACTATTACAGATAACGTTGTATTTGATGCGGGATACCTGGATGTTTCATATAAGGGAGATTTTATTGACGGAAGCAGACTTTTTGATCCAAACACAGGTTTCGAATTCGGTGGTTTCAAGCGGTCAACCAATTCCTTTAATTCTACCCGAACTTACGGTAATTTAACCTACTGCTGGAATTGGGGAGAAGTGTTCATTTCCAAAGATCATCATTATTGGGGAACGGGTTACAACGGCAATTTGATCTTATCGGATAAAGCTCCGTCGTTTCCGCATTTTGGAATAAAGGTTTATCCCGCTGAGTGGATTGAGTTTGTGTACATTAATGGTTTTTTGAATTCTGCGGTTCAAGACAGCGCAACTTTGCGTACGGGTATTTTAAGGGACCACGTTCAGCTTGTGGATAAATATTATGCAGCGCATATGGTGAGCTTCAGAGTATTTGATGATCTAAGATTGAGTTTGGGAGAATCGGTGGTTTACAGCGATCAGTATGAAGCAATTTACCTAATTCCATTTATAGTTTTTAGGGCAGCGGATCATAATTTAACTGTAAAAGATATTAATGCGGGTAATGCACAGATATTCGGTTCTTTGAGTTGGAATATTCCAATTATTAAAGCAAGATTGGATGCATCCCTTTTTATTGATGAACTAAGTATTTCGGATATTGGCGGGCAGTTTCCTGAAGCGGTGGCTTTCAACGCCGGAATAACAAAGACTGACCTGATAATGGAAAATTTAACCGGTGAGTTTGAATATACGAGAGTGAATCCAAATGTATACGAGCATGCTGATGCAGCTCAGACTTATTACAATCGGCGTTACCAAATGGGGCATTGGATTGGGAGTAATGCTGATCAATTTTATGTTTCGTTAAAATATACTTTTTTTAGGGGATTGAGGTCAAAACTCTCCTATGAGTTTACAAGAAGAGGAGATTTTGTGGGTCCTAATGATCCTTTATATCAAGATGATCATTTATTCCTCTTCGGGCAGAAGGGATACTTTTCAAAAATTTTCCTTGGTGTGGAATATGAATGGAGGAATCATATTTTCGTAACTTTGAATATTACAAATCATAACGCATGGGGCGGAAGTAACAGGCTCGATATCGAAGATTACAGGTATTTTGAAGCGTCGGTCGGTCTAAGAGTGGGGATAATGCCGAGATAAAGGCTAACGGAAAAGGGAGAAGGGAAACCGAAGACCGAAAAATTAAAAGGAGAAAACCTAAAACCTAAAATTTAAAATAGGTAACACCAAGTTGCGCAAAGTAGGCACAAAGTCGCACAAAGTGTGAAGTTTTTATTGGTTTATCTTTGTGATACTTTGTGGTGGTTTGATTTTACTTTGTGAGCTTTGTGGTTAAATCTTTTCTCTGTGCTCTTTGTGCTTGCCCGCCGTCTTGTTGGGTGGGTGATTTTTCTTTTTTTTCGATTGATGAAAATTAACTAAGTTAATATTGAAAATTTTTAGAATTATTAAGGATTTAAAATGAAAGTACCATTATTAGATTTAAAGCTGCAGTACAATACGATTAAAGACGAAATTGAAAAGAAGGCGCTTGAGATATTTGAAAGCCAGTATTTTATTATGGGTCCCGAAGTTACAGCAATGGAAGAAGAGTTCCAAAATTATCTCGATGTGAAGAACGCGATAGGTGTTTCATCCGGCACAGATGCATTATTGATCGCATTGATGGCGATAGATATTCAGCCCGGTGATGAAGTGATAATTCCAACCTATTCATTTTTTGCAACTGCTGGAGTAGTAAGCAGAATGAATGCTGTCCCGGTTCTAGTAGATTCCGATCCGGTTACATTTAATATTGATCCGGCTGAAATTGAGAAGAAAATAACCTCAAAAACTAAAGCGATAATTCCGGTTCATTTATACGGGCAAAGTGCTGAAATGGATCAGATAATGGAAATTGCACGGAAGCATAATATTAAGGTGATTGAGGATGGAGCGCAGGCAATTAGTACTCAGTATAAAGACGGGAAGTGTTTAGGGACTATCGGCGATATCGGCTGCTTCTCGTTTTTCCCGAGTAAAAATTTAGGCTGTTTTGGAGACGGCGGATTGGTAACGACAAATGATGATGAGCTGGGGCATAAAATCAAGCTGCTCAGAAATCATGGTATGGAGCCGAAGTATCATCATAAAATAATAGGCGGTAATTTCAGACTGGATGCACTGCAGGCTGCAGTGATAAGCATTAAACTTCCTCATCTTAATTCATGGTCGGAAAAAAGAAGACAAAACGCAGAGTTATACAATCGCTTGTTTATTGAAAAAGGATTGGCGGAGACTACCGGTATTATCAATTTTGATCATGACAATAAAGTATTACTGCCAAAGGCGGTCTTTAAAGAAAATGCAGACTTGGTTAATTATCATATTTTTAATCAATATATAATTAGAGTTGAAAATAGGGATGCGGTTAGGGAGCATTTAACGAAGAAAGAGATTGGAACCGAGATCTATTATCCGATCCCTTTCCATCTGCAGGAATGCTACAAGGAATTGGGTTTTGTAAAAGGGGATTTCCCAAATGCCGAATTTGCGGCGGATCACTCGATCGCACTGCCAATCTTCCCGGAATTGAGTGATGAACAGATCAAATTTGTGGTGGAGAGAATTGGGGAAGAAATATAGTTTTAAGTAGTGAGTAGCGAGTAGTGAGTAGTGAGAAATAGAAGAAAATGCTCAAGGTTAAATGTTAAATTGTAAATGTAAAATTTGAAAGAGCCAGAGAAACTGAAAAATGAAAAGCATCACACAGAGAACCACAAAGAAGGCACAGAGATCACGGAGAAACAAAACAGTCATTATTAGTTCTAAAGGAGACAGTTCTCGGGTTATTATAGATAAAAAATATAATTCTTCGGTCATTAGTTGTAAAAGGAATGGGCAGTGGGTGATGGGTTGTGGGCTGCGGGTGGTGAGTAGTGAGATCTGAGTAATGAGTAGTGGGTTGTGTGTCATGAGTAGCAACCATTATTTCTATCTGCGTTCTCCGAGATTTTTCTTAGCGTGCTCGGCGTGAAATATTTTTTCGTTTTTGCATTCAAAATTAAAAATTTAGAATACAGAAGGGAGTAGTCAGAATTCAGTTGATCCTGTCATTCCGGTATGCTTCTAGCCGGAATCTCAAGGAGTTTGAAAAGCATCACACAGAGAACACGAAGATTGCACAGAGGCCACAGAGAATTAAAACTAAGCAGAACGATCAAAAAAGTCTTTATGCTTGCCCGTCTTTGAGGTGGCTTGCCTAACTTATTTTTGGAAGGCTCTTTACGTTTTTTACATGAAATGTTTTTTATTTTTTATGTTTTGCAATTCAAAATTAAGAATTCAAAATAAAAAATTTATCATTTCTCCATGTCTTAAAAAGAAAATTAAAAAAAAATTCAAACTTTTTTCAAAAACGGAAAAATTTTATCTATTACATATTATATACATGAAGTTTGTGGAATAGGCTCATATTAAAATAGATAATAATTTTTGTATGTCCTTTATTGATACTCATTTTTAAAGATTCAACTCAAAAGTAGTGTGGTCTATTACTCAAATTAAATTGATTGAAATGTAATTTGTTTAATAAATAATGAGTGGAGGTATTATGAAAAATTTACTTTTCATTACACTTTTCGTTGGACTTATATTTACAAATGTTTGGGGGCAGATTATTAGTCAGTATGTTGAAACAGATGCTGGCACAACACCAAAAGGTATAGAAATTTGGAATAATACCTCATCAAGCCTTGACTTTTCTATTAATAATCTAGTAATAGAAAAGGGCACTAACGGTGGTGTTCCAGCACCCGATTTTACTCTTAGTAGTGGTACATTGGCAGCAGGGTCAGTAATTGTTATTGGAACTTCGGATATGGAGGCAATAACAACTAGTAACGGCGCAATTTTTTATTTAGAAGGTTTTACATTCAATGGAGATGATGCATTAGTAGTAAAATATGGGGGAACTACAACTGATGTTTTCGGAACTCCGGGGGATAATAGCACTTGGAGTGGCAATGGAGTTTCTTCCGCTGACCAAAATATTTCTTTAAAATCTGGTATTACATTAGGGGATACTGATGGTTGGACAGACCCGAGTGAGAGATTTGAAACAACTTCAACAAATCCATCAGGCATTGGAGGATTAGATGGTTTTGGGCTTGCTCCAGTTGCAAGTGGTGCCACCACTGTTCAGTTTTCAGCAGTATCAGCAACAGTAGGAGAAGGGGATGGCACTTATAACTTAACTTTAAGTATTACTAACGAAGATGGAAGTAACCCTACTCAATGCGAGGTTGCATTAACTTCGGGATCGGCCGCTGATATAAATAATTATACTTCTCAAACGGTTACATTTCCAGCCGCGAGTGCTGCTGATCAGACTATGACTTTAACAATAACAGATGATTCTGATTTTGAAGGTGACGAAACTTTAACTTTCAGCATTCAGAATGTTACCGGTGGAAATAGTGCTGTAGCCGGTTCTCCGAGTTCATTTGATTTAATAATCACTGATAATGATCCTGGAATCACAGTTGATCCAACTTCTTTAACCGGGTTTACTTATGAAGTTGGAAATGGTCCATCAGCTGAACAAACTTTTACGGTTTCGGGTATAAACCTTTCTGCTGATATTAGTATAACTCCACCTACAAATTATGAAATATCAACTGGTACGGGAGGTTCATTTGTCGCAACAAGCCCAATTACTTTGACGCAGAGTGGAGGTATTGTAGCTTCAACAACAATTTATGTTAGGTTAAAAGCAGGTTTAAGTGTCGGCGATTATAATAATGAAGATATCGCCTCAAGTTCCGGAGCCACAAGTCAAACAGTAACTTGCAGTGGGATGGTTGCCCCAGCAGGTAGTTCAAACCCATTCTTAGAAAATTGGGATTTTGAAATATGGACAGATGTATCCAATGCTCAAGATTGGATTTTTACCCCCGATGGAACAGATATTAGCTTTTCACGATCCAATGAAGGTGAGGGAAAAGGTGATACAGGTTATGCATTAAAAATATCAGCAAATTCGGATGGTAGTGGTTACGATGGAGAATTTGAAGCTACAATAATAAATATTGATGATGGCGTAGATTATGGAAATCTAACAATATATACTAAATCACCAAATGGTGATAACAAATTATGGTTAAGATTTTGGGATACCAGATGGTATGATGCGGGTGATATTCAGGTAGGATCTGATTATGATGAGGATTCGTATAGTTCTGGAAATAATTCAGATTGGACAGCTTATTCTATTAATGTGGGCACGGCTCCAACAGACGCTGTAAAATTACGAGTTAATTTCAGGGTCTATGTTCAGTCCAGTTTTTTAGCTGGTGATTACATATTATTGGATGAATTAATGTTGGACGATAATCCTCTCCCCGTTGAACTAACCTCTTTCACAGCGTCAGTGGTCAGTAATTCCATTCAACTCCAATGGAAGACGGCAACAGAAATAGATAATTACGGTTTTGAAATCGAAAGAACCTCACCCCTTCCCTCTCTTTACCAAGGAGAGGGTGGCGACGAAGTCGGCGGGAGAGGTTGGGAACAAGTTGGATTTGTTCAAGGTAACGGCACAAGCAGCTCACCCAAAAATTATGAATTCGTTGATCAGAATTTAACAGAGAACGGAGTCTATGCATACAGATTAAAACAGATCGACAATAACGGC
>JAENZU010000175.1 GCA_016841125.1 Melioribacter sp.
ATATTTTATTAAACGTCTTTCCGAATTATCCTGCCGCAGCAGAAGTCTATGTTCGGCGCGGGAAGTAAACATCCTGTAAGGCTCGTCTGTAGATTTTCCAACGAGATCATCAACTAAAACTCCAATGTATGCTTCGCTTCTTTTTAGAATGAAGTCCGGTTTGCCCTGAATTTTTAACGCGGCATTTATTCCGGCGAGCAAACCTTGTCCTGCGGCTTCTTCATAACCGGAAGTCCCGTTAATTTGTCCTGCAAAGTATAATCCTTCAACAAGTTTGGTTTCCAGAGTAAGATCAACCTGAAAAGGTGGAAAATAATCATATTCAACCGCATAGCCGGGACGAGCCATTTCAACATTCTCCAACCCTTTGATTAACTTGATTGCCTCAAGCTGAATGTCTGCCGGAAGCGAAGTTGAAAAACCATTTAGATAAACAAGCGGATCATTCAAACCTTCGGGCTCAATAAATAATTGATGCTTCGGTTTGTCGGAAAACCTAACAATCTTATCTTCTATGGAAGGACAATATCGCGGTCCCGCTCCTTGAATTACCCCTCTAAAGAGAGGTGAATTGCCAAATCCTTTTTCTAAAACTTTGTGAACATTTTCATCCGTATAGGTTAAATGGCAGCTCAACTGAGGAAGAAACGGAAATTTGGATCTGTCGGTGAACATCGAAAATGGTTCGGGGTTTTCATCTCCCGGCTGTTCCTGCAAAACGCTAAAATCGATTGACGCTGCAACAAGTCGAGGCGGCGTTCCTGTTTTTAATCTGCTTGAAACAAATCCCATTTTGTTAAAGGATTCGGTCAATCCAGTTGAAGGCTGTTCGCCGAACCGTCCTCCTTTTACAGAGTTCATTCCTGTGTGCATCAATCCGTTCATAAAAGTGCCCGAACATACAACAAGGGCTTTACATTTAATTTCAATTCCATTTCCGGTTTTTACGCCGGTGATTTTTTTGTTTTCTTCGTAAGCTTCAACAATAGTGTCTTCAAGTATCTCTAAATTTTGTGTAGCTTCAACAACTCGAACAGCTTCCTCTGAATATAATTTTCTATCGGACTGACATCTTCCCGCCCAAACTGCAGGACCTTTGGATTTATTTAAAATCCTAAATTGAATGCCGGTTTTATCTGCAATCTGTCCCATCACGCCGCCGAGGGAATCAATTTCGTGCACAAGATGTCCTTTTGCACTTCCGCCGATTGCCGGATTACACGACATTCTCCCGATAGCATTTTTCTCCATCGTTACAAGCGCTGTTGAACAGCCCATTTTAGCAGCGGCAATGGCAGCTTCAACACCGGCATGTCCCCCGCCTAAAACTATTACATCGTAATATTTCATAATTTATCTTTCTGTTTCACGTGAAACGTCCCCCGCTTCGCGGGAATTTTGAATGTTGAATTCTCAATTTTGAATTTAATTAAAAATTCATAATTCAAAATTTACAATTCCGCCGATAGGCGGCAAGTTTCACGTGGAACATTTTTACTTTCCAATGCAAAATTTTGCGAAAATATTATTTAATATGTCTTCCGTGGTGACTTTTCCGATTATTTCTCCTAACGAAGACTCCGCATTCCTTAAATCCACTGCAATAAATTCCCCGCTCATGTTATCGGCAATAGATTCTTTTGCGTTTTGAAGATGCGACTTTGCCTTTTTTAATGCATCGAAGTGGCGCAGATTTGTTACAATTGCTGACCGCTCAGAGTAACTTTCCGATCCGATCGCCTTTTTTTTCATTACTGCGAAAAGCTTTTCAATTCCTTCGCCGGTTTTAGCGGAGATGTTTACTTCTGAATTAAATTTTGGAACTGATTCCAAATCACATTTATTGGCGGCGACTATTATTCGGTCTTCTCCGGTCAATTTTAAAAGTTCGTTGTACAAATTTAATGAAAACTCTTCCGTTGCGTCATTGATGAAAATTACAACGTCAGAATCTTTAACGGCATTTTGACTTCTCAAAACACCCTCTTTTTCAATAGTGTTTTCGGTTAATCTGATTCCTGCGGTATCGAACAAGCGATATAAAATTCCATCTATCGAAACTTCTTCCCGTATTACGTCACGGGTAGTTCCGGGAATTTCACTCACTATCGCACGGGACTCTTTTAAAATAAAATTAAGCAGAGAAGATTTTCCAACATTCGGCTTGCCGACCAACGCAACATTAATTCCGTCACGGATCACTTTACCGAATGAATACGATTTTAATAAAAGATCAATTTCTGATATAATTTCATCAAGCTTTTTGGTTACTTCAATAAGCGAAACAAATTCGAGATCCTCTTCGGCAAAATCCAATTCAAGCTCAATCAATGAAGATGAGTTTACCAAACTTTCCCGCAGCGAATCAACTTTCTTCGAAAGAATTCCATCGAGCTGATTTCTTGCTCCGCGAAGCGATGCCTCCGTTCTGGAATTTATCACATCAACAACGGCTTCAGCTTGTGCGAGGTCCAGCTTGCCATTTAAAAAAGCTCTACGTGTGAACTCTCCTGCCTCCGCAAGTCTAACATCTTTATTGAGCAGCGCACCTATAATTTTCTGAACAACAAGACTGCTGCCGTGCGATGAAATTTCAATGGAATCTTCTCCGGTGTAAGAATTCGGAGTTCTAAAAACTGAAACCAGCACATCATCAATAATTTGCCCAGATTCCGAAACAATCTTTCCATAGTGGATTGTATGAGTCAGTGAATCAGCAATTCTAGCCGTTCCTTTAAATATAGAATCAACCGCTGAAAAACTTTTTGGTCCGCTGACTCTAATTACCGAAATTGCACCAACTCCCCCCGGGGTTGCCAGGGCTGTTATTGTATCTTCGCTATGTTGAATTATTGAATTCATTGCCGGACTTTGAGTCCGATTCCCTTTCTGTTCAAAAATAAAAGAAAAATAGCTTTAAATTTAATACAAATAAATAGGATATTCAATAAGATTTTTAGGTAACTGCAAGCGGTAAAATAACTTATGGGAATCAGGCGATTTGTGTGTTTTAGTCTTAATTAAACAAGCGATTGCATGTTTAATGGTTTGATGTTAAAAATTACGAGGTCAAATTAATTGGATCTAAAGTGATTTTCTTCTATCAGCCGATCAACTCTGCTCTCAGCATAGCTTACCAGCTTTTCATCTGCATCCTTTTGAACTTTGAGAAATTTTTTGAAATAAATAAGCGGGATATTTCGGTCTGCGTAAAACCGATCATAAACAGATGCTAAATGGAAAAGCAGATTTTTCTTTTCGGGATTTATCTCCAATGCCTTTTGATAAGCTATAATTGTTTCGGTATAATTTCCCTTTGTCTCTTGCAGTGAACCGATTTGCGCATAAACATCGGAAAGGTATGCGGGATAAATATTATCGAGACATTTATTAAAATATTCTAGGGAGAGATCATATTCTTCAAGCTGTTTGTATGCAACTCCAATGTAAAAACAGGTAAGCGCATTTTGAGGATCGAGTTCGTATGCGAGTTTCAAAGTAGAAATTGCCTCATTTAATTTTTGCTCCCATCCGTCGCGTTTTGTGAATACATCAGAGTTTGCGATGAAGTAATAACTCAGCCCCATCTTTTGATAAACGAGCGCATTCGGTTCGCCGAAACTAACCGCTTTCACAAAATGATTGACCGCATCAAAATATTCTTTCTGCTGAAAACGGAGTTCCCCCTTTAGTTTGTTGAGCTTTCCGTGGTGTGGATAATTTTTCAATCCTATTTCTAAATACTTCATTGAAGAATCCGGCTGTTCTTTTTTTAGAAAAAGCTGGGCGGTAACAAGGCACGCATCGGGGTTTAATTCATTCAGCATTATTGATTTTTCGAAATTCTCAATCGCAGTGTCCACACTGTCCTGTTTCGAATAAATGATCCCAAGTTGTTCATAAAAGAAACTGTTGGTTGAATCAATTTCCAATAAGCGGTTAAACAATTTTTCTGCAGGTTTAAATTCCCGTTGAACAACATAAAGTTTTCCCAAATTAAGCATAGCGTTGAAATTGGTGCTGTCGACACTTAAAATTTTTCTGTACAAGCCCGCAGCTTCGTAAGTCAAATCGAGTCCCGTATTAATTCTTGCCGCGGCGTTTAAGTAATCAATGTCGCCGGGCTTCATTTTAATTGCTTTGTTGAATGCCTCCAATGCGTCAACACGCTTTTGTAATGATTGATAAGCCAATCCCAGCTGAAAAAATTCAGCATCGGTCTTAGCCTCTTTGTCTTCGAGAAGGTTGACAGCTTCGAGAAATCTTCCCTTTAATAATAACAGCTGCGGAGAATTCTCCTCACTTGTTTGCGCAAATAAAAATGTATTCAAAACAAAAATGATCAACAAAAATAAGCGTCTCTTTTTCACGGGAATTCCCAAATTTTTTATTTTATTATATAGATGAATTTAATCCTGATTTGTTGCCGGAATATATAAAATAGTTCAATTATTATTATCCTGTTACATAAACTTGATTTATGTTTTGGTAGAATGGGTCAGAAACTTTTCTCTACAATTTGTTGTAACAAAGCTGATTTGAAAGATGCAGCGAGCGTTTAAGCTCTGCATCAAATTTAAAGTAATAAATAGTTTATGAATATGAGGTAAAAATAAAATGGCATTTAATTTTAATAAGCTTACGGTAAAAGCACAGGAAACGATACAGAATGCGGTAGACATTGCGCAGAATTATAACAATCAATTGGTTGAACCGGAGCACATACTTGCTGCGATGGTTCAGGACCCGGCAAATATTACTACATCAATTTTGTCTAAGGCAGGAGCCAATGCAAATCAAATAAAATTAAAGGTTTCCGGATTTTTAGAAAAACTTCCCAAAGTAACCGGCGCGGGAGTCGGCAACCAGCAACTTTCGCAAAACTCCGCGAGGCTTCTCGATGCGGCTG
The DNA here is from genome assembly GCA_016841125.1 of Melioribacter sp. Taxonomy (GTDB): domain Bacteria; phylum Bacteroidota; class Ignavibacteria; order Ignavibacteriales; family Melioribacteraceae; genus JAENZU01. The sequence continues at coordinate 4,910 of JAENZU010000175.1, forward strand.
CGGAAGAAGCAAAAAACCTGAAAGACGAATACATATCGGCAGACCACATTCTGCTGGCGCTTGCGGATGACAAAGCCGCAGTTGGAAATGTATTGCAGGAAGCCGGCATTAATAAAAATTTGATTCTCGGCGCGTTGAAAGAAATCCGCGGCAGTCAAAGAGTTACGTCTCAAACACAGGAAGACACGTATCAGTCATTAAAAAAATTCGGGCGGGACTTGAACGAACTTGCCAAAGCAGGCAAGCTCGATCCCGTAATAGGACGCGATGAAGAGATACGAAGAGTGCTGCAGGTTTTATCACGCAGAACAAAAAACAATCCCGTTTTGATCGGTGAACCAGGTGTGGGTAAAACCGCAATTGCAGAAGGTATAGCACACAGAATAATTTCCGGAGATATTCCCGAAACATTGCGGACAAAAAGAATTGTCGCACTCGACATGGGAGCATTGGTCGCTGGCGCGCAGTTCCGCGGACAGTTCGAAGAACGAATGAAAGCAGTGGTCAAAGAAGTTCAGGATTCTCAGGGGGAAGTAATTCTATTCATCGATGAGATGCATCAGCTCGTCGGTGCAGGCAGAACAGACGGTGCAATGGATGCAGCAAACATTCTGAAACCCGCTCTGGCACGGGGCGAACTGCATGCTATCGGCGCAACAACGTTGAACGAATACAAAAAGTATATCGAAAAAGATGCCGCGCTTGAAAGACGATTTCAGCCGGTGATCATTGCCGAACCGGATGAGGAAGATTCGATCTCAATTTTGCGCGGATTGAAAGAGCGCTACGAAGTTCATCACGGTGTGCGAATCACCGACGGAGCAATCGTTGCGGCAGTACAGCTTTCAAACAGATATATTGCCGATAGATTCCTGCCCGATAAAGCGATCGATTTGATTGACGAGTCGGCATCAAAACTTAGAATCGAAATAGATTCGATGCCCGAAGAACTTGATAATTTAGAACGCAGAATCAAACAGCTCGAAATTGAACGGGAAGCACTTAAGCGTGAAAAAGATGAAGATTCAAAATCCCGTTTGGAAGAGATTAAAAAAGAACTATCAAATTTGATTGAAGAAAGAGACGGGCTCAAATCCCATTGGCAGTTGGAGAAAAATAAAATTCAGCAGATGCGTGATATGAAAAGTCAGATCGAGAATGCAAAAACTGAGGCAGAAAAGTTTGAGCGGGAAGGGAATCTCGGAAAAGTGGCGGAGATCCGTTACGGTGTTATCGGAGACCTCGAAAAGAAACTGAAGACCGAATCAAGCGAGCTGCTTGAAATTCAAGCAAATAAAAGAATGTTGAAAGAAGAGGTTGAAGCTGAAGACATAGCCGAAGTGGTTGCAAAGTGGACGGGCATTCCCGTAAGCCGAATGCTCGAAAGCGAAAAGAGTAAATTGTTGCGAATGGAAGACGAACTTCACAAAAGAGTCATCGGGCAAGATGATGCAGTATCGGCGGTGTCAAATGCGATCAGGCGTTCCCGATCGGGATTACAGGATCCGAGCAGACCAATTGGATCTTTTATATTTATCGGCACAACAGGAGTTGGAAAAACCGAATTGGCAAGATCGCTAGCATCATTTTTATTTAATGATGAGCATGCAATGATCCGAATTGACATGTCGGAATATATGGAGAAGTTTTCCGTTTCACGATTGATCGGAGCGCCTCCCGGATATGTCGGTTACGAAGAAGGCGGACAATTAACCGAAGCAGTTCGCCGCCGCCCCTATTCGGTTGTGCTGCTCGATGAAATTGAAAAAGCGCACCCCGAAGTTTTCAACGTTCTGCTGCAGGTTCTGGATGAAGGCAGATTGACCGACAACCAGGGCAGAACCGTAGATTTCAAAAACACAATAATAATAATGACATCAAATCTCGGCTCGCATTTGATACAGGAAAGATTGGAAAATTTCAACGAAGATAATTATCAAAATATTATCGGCGAGCTGCGCACAAAACTTTGGGATCTGCTGCGTAAAACGATCAGACCCGAATTTCTTAATCGTATTGACGAGGTAGTGTTGTTCAAACCCTTATTGAAGAGTGAGTTGAGCGGAATTATTGAAATACAGCTTCAGCGTGTCGGCAAACTGCTGACAGAACAAAACATAAATCTTGAAATAGACGAAAGCGTTAAAGAGTTCATACTTCAATTTG
>JAENZU010000176.1 GCA_016841125.1 Melioribacter sp.
ACATCAGGGATCGAATCATTGTCTGTGTCTTCAAACAACAATAAATTAAACACTGCCTGCTCCTTCCCAACATTTTTAATTTCAGCAAACACAGAAGCGTCGGTGCCTATCAACGGATGTTCCGGCTCGAAGATCAGCATTGTTACACTGATATCGAAATCCTTTTGAGTTACCGAGTTTATTTTTCCAGGCGTTGCACCCAGAGGATCGGAAGACTCCTGCCAATTAATTTCAGAAGAGGATAATCCGAAAGGGTCTATTCGTTCAAGCGATTTAGCGGTCTTTCCCCAATCTGAAAAATACTCCAAAGAATCAATTACACGATCAAGCGAATCGAGGATCATCAACTTATCACTTGAATTATTAAGGGTTGGGAAATTCGAAACAATAAACTTTCCGGTGAGATCATATTTATTAATTATCGTGCTGTCTTTCGCAATCACAAAATATTCTTCAGGCAGTAATTGTAAATAGTTAGAAACAACGCGGGCAGTATCGGAATTATCAGCAATTTGATAGCCGGATAAATTTATGACTTTGCTGCTCCGGTTATAAACCTCAATCCACTCGGGCTCTTCCGCCGACGGGGCATACTGTATTTCGTTGATCACAATATCTTCACGAACTTCATTTATCACGACACCTGTCAATTTTGCAAAGCCGGTGTTGTTAAAAATGAATTCATCATTTTCAATAAACGACACTGCGATGTAGTGGTTTACTCCTTCTGCAAAGCCTGTTATATTAAGTTCTGCCTCAACGCTGTCACCTGAAGAAATAAAACCCATTATTTTCGTTTCAATTAGTTCATTCTCTTGTGCGGTTGAGTCCTGATTAGCATCACGGTAAATTTTTAGCTGATAAGATTGTATATCGTTGGTGCCGGCATTTTTTATTTTAGCAGTAAAAAGAGACGGCTCACCAATTATTCCATAATCGTTTAAAGGTGAAAAAGATGTTAATGCCAGATCAATGTTTTTTGGTGTTGCGGAATTAATTATCCCCGGTGTTCCGCTCAGTGGACTTAAAACAGTTGACCAATTTGATGGATCATTGCTTTCATCGTCAACACCGATTCTTTCGAGTGACATTCCGTTTCCGCCGCCCCAATCGGGCACATAAGAGACGCTGTCGATTCGATTATTCAATGCATCCAGCAAAACAATATCATCGCCGCCGTTATTAAGCGAAGGGAGATTAAATACTATTACCGCCACGGGTATTTCGTAAAAATCGGTTATAGTCGAATCATCGGCAAGCACTACAAAATCATGCGGGTTTAATACAAGACTTTCATTTGTTAATCGTGCCGATGAGGAGTTGTCTTTTAACCGCCAGTCAATAAGATCGATTGACTCATCAGTGTGGTTATAAATCTCAATCCATTCGGGCTCTCCGCTTTGCGGATCATACATGATCTCATTTATCACTACATCATTGAGCTGAAATGGTTTTGGATCAACAGTAAAAGAAGCGATCAATTTATTATTGAGAGTATCTTCGTCATTTTGGAAACTAACCTCAGCGATTATCTGAATTTCCCCGGGAACCGGAAGTGTTAACTCTGCAGTGACATTCAGCGAATCGCCGCTTAATAAATTAGTTAAGTTTTGACTTGAAAATATTTCGCCTGTTTGTGAGCTGGAATCTAAATTCGAATCTTCTGAAAATATAGCAGTAAAACTTTGAGCGGTTTCCAAGCCAATGTTTTTTATCAAAAGATTAAACTCAACTGTCTGTCCCGCAGTCGGCTGCAATGGATCAATAGTGAGAGATTCTGCGATCAGGTCAAAATCTTTTTGAGCGATTGAATTTTTGAACCCCGGTGTGCCATTCACCTCAATTGAGTTAGACCAATTATCAATAGAGTTATTTTTGCTGAGAATTATTTTTTCATCTGAAAGTCCCTCTGAATTATTTGCGGAATAAAGATAAGTTTCGAGAGTATCATCTTCCGCAGATAAGAGATAGATGTTTCGATCACTGCTGTTCGACATACCCGAACTTCCGAAAGCGTTATCGTCAATTGTTAGAACAAATGCATTTGCCGGAATTATATTTTTGTAAATGCCGGTGTCTAAATCGTAATCCCCTTCAAAAATAATTGCGTAGTGCCGTGGTTGTAAAACGGTGTTTCCCGTAGAAGAAATAACGGAGTCCGGGGAGGACGTTTGATATTTAATTTTGAATCCGGCAAGATCAACGGATTGATCGTGTGAAAGATTGAAAACCTCAATAAACTCGCTGTTCGCAGCCGATGGCCGGAACATAATTTCTGTTAGTGTCAATAGAGTGTCGGTTTGTGCGCGGCTCGTAAAAACAAAAAGCGGAATAAAGAAAAATAATTTTAGAAGTTTTGCATTCATACTCACTTCACCTATTTTATCTGACCCGCAATAAATATAAGCAAAGTGAATTAAAATAGCATCCTAAAATTATCCGTGAAAGGACTTTCTTTTATTTGATGATTCCCGGCATTCATCCGAGCAGCAATATTCATTTTCAACCTTGCAATAGTGACAACTGATCAAGAGCCGATCACAATTTTGATTATGGCAATTTATATAATATGATGCTGGGGTTCCGCAGTAAAAACAACTTCCGATATGACGAAGCGATTCATCGCTGTTTGGTTCAACTATTCGGCGTTCGTCAAAAACAAAAATACTCCCTTCCCAATAAGTGTCGGGATATTTTTTTGTGTAATTTATAATTCCGCCGTCAAGCTGATAAACATTTTTAAATCCTTTTTCTTTTAGATAAGCCGAAGCTTTTTCACAACGGATGCCGCCGGTACAATATGTAACAATCGGCTTATCTTCGTTACCCTTCAGCGATTCAACTACTTCGGGCCAATCACGGAAACTTTCCAGCTCTGGAGTAATAGCGTTGGTGAATTTACCGATCATACTTTCCCAACTGTTGCGGGCATCAACAATTAAAAATTCCTTGCCGGATTCGTAAAAGTTTTTTAACTCTTCAGGTTTTAATCGCTTGCCGCTTTTTGTAAAATCGACTTTACCCAAACCGGAAGTAACAATTTCATTTTTTACGCGGGTATGCATTTTTCTGAACGCATGTATTTCAGCAGAATCTTCTTTAAAGACAATATCGATAAATTGAGAATGTGATTTTAAGAAAGCCTTGTATTTATCGATGCTTTCTTCCGTGCCCGAAACGGTTCCGTTCACCCCTTCTTCTGCAAAGAATACTCTTCCCTTAATGTCATTGTTTATACAAAAAAATTGATGCTCTTCACAAATTTTATCGGGATTTTCAATCTCAACGTATTTATAGAAAAGCAGAACTTTATATTTCATATTTTTTTGAACTCAATTTCTAATTACTTAGTTTTTGAAAAGATAAATATAAGGATATTAAATCTTATTTTGAATAATCCGGAGAAATAATGAAACACTTTATAGTTGAAATAATTTACCAAGCTCCAATCGAAAAAATAGAGGAAATAAAACCGCGGCATCGAGTGTTTTTAAAGACGGGATATGAGAAGGGCTTTATATTGATGTCGGGACCGCAGGTTCCGCGGATTGGAGGATTGATCGTTGCCCGTTCAAATTCAATGGAAGAATTGGCAAAGTTTCTCTCGGATGATCCGTACCAAGTGGAGCGCGTTGCCCACTATCAGTTTATTGAATTTAACCCGGTCAATCGGCAGGAATTTATGAATGAATGGCTGGGCGAGGAATAATTTTTAAAGCTGCCAATTAAATCCAATACCGAATTTAATTGTGTAATCAATTTTATTTGCAGGGATCTTTATTGGACTTCCTATGAATTGCAGACCCTTGCCATACGTATAGGCATTATCACCCAACGTCTTCAAAAATGCAAATTCGAAGGAAAGTGCTTTGGTTGCGATAAATCCGATGCCTATAGACCCTAGTTTGAGAACTGAGTTATAACTCCCGGTGGAGATGGCTTCGCTTGCAGCATTTTGATGAAGTTCCAATCCGCCTAAAAAGTAAAACCAATCTTTTAATGGAAAGGACTTAAATATAAGTCCGTATTTCATCCCGATCAAATCTTCCGCAATGAATTCGGGACCAACTCTTAAATCGAAGTTTAGGTATTTGTTAAAGCTAATGCCCGCATTCAGCATAAAGGCGGTCGGCAATGGAAGCATATAATATTCAGTCCCGTTCGGCTTGTCCAGTTTCGTCCACATAAACATTTCAGTTCTAACGCCAAGCTGAAAGTTCTGTGCTACCACAGGACTGCATAATATTAATAGCAGAAAAATTAATTTTAACCCCTTTTGCATTTTCATTATTTTCTCCCCAGTCGCTCCAATCTCGATCTTAAATGTCGTTCGGTTATATTCAATAAGCGTGCGGCAGCGCTTTTGTTCCCCGCGGTTCTTTGCAGAGCCTCTTCGATCATCTCTATTTCGAATTCCTTCATTTTACTCTCATAATCATCATCGAGATTTGATGGATCTAACATTGTGCTTCTTGAAAAATTCTTATTCAATTGCGGCAAGTCTCCCTCGGATATTTGATTATCCCGAGAGAGGACAACAGCGCGCTCAATAATGTTTTCAAGTTCACGGACATTCCCCGGGAAATTGTATTTCATTAAATTATCCAGAGCTTCGCGACTCAATCCGGTTATCTCCTTTTCATTTGCTTCAGCAGCTTTCTTTACAAAATGATCGGCAAGAATCGGGATGTCGTTTTTTCTTTCTCTCAAAGGCGGAACAGTAATCGATACCACGTTTAGTCTATAGTAAAGGTCTTCTCTAAATTGATTGGCTTTAATCATCTCTTCCAAATTGCGGTGTGTCGCGGCAAGAATTCTGACGTCGATTTTAATATTGCCGCCGCTTCCCAATCTTTGGATTTCTCCAAACTGTACGGCTCTAAGAAGTTTAACTTGAACCGAAAGGGGTATTTCGCCTACCTCATCAATAAAAAGTGTTCCGCCGTCAGCTTCTTCAAATCTACCCGTTCTTTGATTAAGCGCACCGGTAAAGGATCCCTTCTCGTGCCCGAACAATTCGCTCTCCATTAAATTTTCGGAAAGTGAAGCAATGTTAACCGTTGTGAATGGTTTATCTTTTCTCGGACTAGCATAGTGAATCGCTTTAGCTATCAGCTCTTTCCCCGTTCCGCTTTCTCCCCTAATTAATACTGTTGCTTTACTGTTTGCAACACGCGCCGCGGTACTCAGCACGCTTTCCATTTTGCCGCTCGAAGAAATAATAGTATCGAATTTAAATTTTTCTTTTATCTGATCTTTAAGCATACGGTTCTCGGCAACAAGCATCCGCTTTTCTTTTACTCTGTTCAGCTTGGTTTCGAGATCATCGAGATCTATTGGTTTCGTAAGATAATCGTAAGCGCCGGCTTTCATAATGTTTACGGCATCATCAACGCTTCCGTATGCAGTTGCGACAATAACATCAACGTCAGGATTCAACTCCTTCACTTTTTTCACAACGGTCAGCCCGTCCATTCCGGGCATACGAAAATCCGTCAATACAATATCAATTAAATTATTTGTGATTATTTCAAGTCCGGACTTTCCATTAGTTGCCGTGTAAACTGCGTAATTACGTCGTTGAAGGAAGCTCTTTAATGATTGAATTTGAGATTCTTCATCATCAATTATTAATACAGAAAAATTTTTCATAACAAATTTTAGTTTGATTTATTTAAATAATCTATTGGAATTCGCAAAACAAAAGTTGTTCCCTTGTTCACACTGCTTTCTACGGAGATGATTCCCCCGTGCTCATCTATGATTCTTTGCACTATGCTTAACCCGATTCCGGTACCTTTAGCTTTTGTAGTGAAATAAAGATTAAAAATTTTAGGAACGATATGATCGGGGATTCCGGGTCCGTCATCGGCGACAACTATTTCTACATTTCCCCCATTCTCAGAAATCAGCAATTTTATTTTTCCCGCTTTCTCAAAAGCATCAAAGGCATTCTGGATGAGGTTCATCAATACCTGTTTGATTTGATTTTTATCCCAGCAAACAATCCCTTTCCATTTCAATTCAATATCCAAAGTTATAGATTTCTCTTTTAACATAGGTTGATACTGCTCTTGGATTTTAGATATCAAATCTCCCAAATTAAATTTTGACGGAATGATCGGTTCAGGTCTGGAAAACCTCAAGAAACTTTCTATGGTTTCATTAATTCTTTTTACTTCTTTTCGAACTATCCCTGCAAGGGAGTAATAATCATCCTGATACTCAAGGGGTTTAAAGTCTTTTTCTAATTGCTGAACAATTGTGCCGATTGTATTAAGCGGATTTCTAATTTCATGAGCAACGCCGGATGCAAGCTCACCCATTGCAGAGAGCCTATCTTTACGCTGAATTTGAGATTCCAGTTTTTTTAATTCGGTTAAATCTCGTATCAAAATAATTGTATTTAAATTTCCGGCCTCATCTCTAAACCGGCTTTTTGAAAGAAGCAGCGTTAATCTGATTTCATCTAAAACTACTTCGAGCATTTCGGAATTTGCTTTAGAGTCTATCGAAGTTAAAATCCCGGCTGGCAACGGTGCTTGGCTTATTGAGGTTGAAATAATTTTATCTGCGGATAGCTGCAATAAAGATTCCGCTTGTTTGTTGAACGCTGTTACAATATTCCGATTATCTAGTGCAATAATTGCATCCGATACATTTTGTACAATTTCATTGGAATAAGATTCTACCGCTTTGTACCGGCGGGACAAAAGATTTAAGTTTTGCCGGGATACGATAAGCAAAATGATTATTGAACCCAGAAGAAATAAAATAAATCCAATAATAATCACTCGTCTGAAAATTCGGTTATTGATATTGTTAATAGGCTCGAGCGACAAACCGATTCTGAAAAGACCGATTAATTCCCTCTTATAAACAAACGGATGAAATGCTTCGAATACTTGCAATGAATCGAAATCGGCAATTCGCCACCCAAATGCTGAATCGCTTAGAGCCTGTTCAAATGCGGGGGATTCATCTATTGGCTCAAGAATAGAAACGTTTCCGGCTCCCGCAATAATGCCTTCAAAGTCTTGAAGCGCCACATAAATAATA
>JAENZU010000177.1 GCA_016841125.1 Melioribacter sp.
CAATACTTTGGTAGCATTTGTATCCCAAAACACTTTCTGCTTTTGGGTTAACGGGATATATAACACCCCTGTAACCGTAGTTGCTGATGTTTTTTAAAAGTTCGTAACCAATGCTTTTTTCTTTTGTGGATGCACCCACAATGCAGATTGATGCAGGATAAAAAAAGTTTGAAAGTTCGGATTGCATGATAAACAGTTTATATTTAATGAATATTCTAAAATAAACAATTATGCCTGAAGTTTCATTACAGAACTTTAATTAAGGTTGACAAGTTATAAAAGACGCAGTATATTATTTACTTAAAGAAATTAAAGGGCGTTTTATGAGCGATATAATTTTAGATAAACAATTCGAAGACAGAATAGAAGCCGGCGAGGTTATCGAACCGAAAGACCGGATGCCGGAAAAATATAAAAAGCAATTAGTGAGGATGATCTCGCAGCATGCACATTCCGAAATTGTTGGAATGCTGCCCGAAGGCAATTGGATAACACGTGCGCCGAGCCTTCGCAGAAAAATGGGACTGCTTGCAAAAGTTCAGGATGAAGCCGGACACGGCTTGTACCTCTACAGCGCCGCAGAAACTTTGGGCGTTGACCGGCAAGAACTTTTGGAACAATTACTTTACGGAAACGCAAAATATTCTAGCATTTTTAATTACCCCACATTAAGCTGGGCAGATGTTGGTGTGATCGGGTGGCTTGTTGACGGCGCCGCGATCGTTAATCAAACAATGCTGGCGAAATGCTCTTACGGTCCTTATGCCCGCGCAAATTTGCGTATATGCAAGGAGGAAAATTTTCACAAAAAACAAGGCTTCGAAATTGTTGCCACTTTAGCAGACGGAACTCCGGCTCAGCGCAAAATGGTTCAGGATGCTGTTAACCGCTGGTGGTGGCCCTCGCTGATGATGTTCGGTCCGCCGGATGATGACTCTCCCAATTCGCCTCAGTTAATGCGGTGGAAAGTAAAATTGAAAAGCAATGATGAGCTTCGTCAGAGATTTGTCGACCTAACCGTTCCCCAGGCTATTGCCGTAAACATCACGCTGCCCGATCCCGAATTGAAATTAAATGAGGAAGCGGGACATTGGGAATTCGGAAAGATCGATTGGAATGAATTTTTTGATGTAATTAAAGGGAAGGGTCACATGAACCAAGAGCGTATGAATGCCCGGCGCAAAGCACACGAAGATGGCGCATGGGTAAGAGAAGCCGCCTTGGCTTATGCCGGAAAACAAAAAAGTGTTGCAGAAATTGCATAGGATAGATAATGCCTGACAATGTAAAAAACTCAGATCAATTTCCGCTTTGGGAAGTATTCCTCCAGGCGAGTACAGGCGCCGCTTACGAACACGCCGGAAGTCTGCATGCTGCAGATGCCGAAATGGCAATCCAAAATGCGCGCGACGTTTATTCGCGAAGAGGCGAAGCTGTGGGCATTTGGGTGGTTCCGTCAAATTATATTGCAGCAACCTCTCCCTCGGATGCCGGACCGTTTTTTGATCCCGCAGATGATAAGGTTTACCGTCATCCAAAATTTTATTCTGTTCCTAAAGGCGTAAGGGGTGTTTGATGATCGATAAACTTTCGGATGAAACACGCAGCGCACTGTTTGAATATCTGCTGAGATATGGAGACGATAGATTAATATTGGGTCACAGACTTTCCGAGTGGTGCGGACATGCCCCCATTTTGGAAGAGGATATCGCACTTGCAAATATTGCGCTCGACTGCGTTGGGCAGGCAAATGCGTTGTTAACACTGGCTGCTGAAGTTGAAAGTAAAAATAGAACCGCTGATGATCTCGCATATTTTAGAGAGGCGGTTGAGTTTAAAAATCTGCAGCTGGTTGAACAACCTAATTTAGATTTTGCCTACACCATAGTACGTCAATTTTTTTACGATGCTTTTGCAGTGCCGTTTTTAGAAGGGTTAAAAGAAAGCAAGATCGAAACGCTGGCAGGCATGGCTGGCAAATCATTGAAAGAGGCAAAATATCATCTTCGTCATTCGGGGGAGTGGGTTTTAAGATTGGGCGACGGGACGGATGAAAGCAATAAAAAAATTCAAACTGCGGTAAATGATCTTTGGGGATTCACAAAAGAAATTTTTGAAACAGATCAAATTGATGATCTGATTGTTTCAGAAAGTATCGCTCCGGATATAAAAAATATTAAGTACGTTTGGAATGAAACCGTTCAGGGTAAATTTGAAAAAGCAAAAATAAAACTACCCGATGATGACCGTTTTTATTCGAGCGGAAGCAGAAGAGGAATTCACACTGAGCACCTCGGTCATTTGCTGGCTGAAATGCAGATAGTTGCCCGATCATTTCCCGGCGCGAAGTGGTAAAAGTTTATTAAACTAAAAAGAGGTTAGCATGGCTGAGTCATTTAAACTCTCGACAGTTTTTCCCATTAAACCAAAAGCAATTTATGATGCGTGGCTTGACGGCAAAAAACATGGTGAAATGATCGGCGGAACTGCCAAGGCATCTCCCGAAGTTGGCGCAAAACATTCCGCGTGGGGAAATTACATAAAAGGTGTTAACCTTGATCTGATCAAAAATAAAAGAATACTCCAGACCTGGAAAAGTACCGACTTTCCGAAAGGGAGCGATCCATCACTTTTATTGGTGAAACTTGAACCGGTTGAAAAAGGAACCAAAGTCACTTTGCATCATTTCGAAATTCCTGATGGTCAGGGGGACAATTATAAAAAAGGTTGGCATGAACATTATTTCACCCCGATGAAAAAATACTTTTCCTCAAAATGATAACGATTTCAGAAGAAAGAATTTTTGAATTGCTCGGCGAAATTCCCGATCCCGAAGTTCCGGTCATCAGCATTGTTGAACTGGGGATTGTCCGCAGCGTGAAAATTGAAGACGAAATTATGATCGAGATAACTCCGACCTATTCCGGCTGCCCCGCGATGAACGCGATTGAAAAGGAGATCGGGAAAAAATTAACGGAAGAGGGAATTGAGAATTTCAGCATCAAAACCGTTTACAGTGAAACCTGGACAACAGATTGGATGAGCGATGAGGCAAAACAAAAACTAAAGGATTACGGAATTGCACCCCCCGGAAAAACCGAAGACGGCGACTGGCTAGAAACATTATTCAAAAAACAAGTTCAGTGTCCTTTTTGTAATTCTATAAATACTAAACTCACCAGTCAGTTTGGTTCAACCGCATGTAAATCTCTTCACTACTGCAGCGAATGCAGCCAGCCGTTCGAGCACTTCAAATGCATTTAATTTATTACTCAAAAAAAATTGTCATTCCCGCATGTTTTAAGCGGGAATCTCTCCAATTTCCTAATTGATGCCCGATTATCTCGATACGTCGGGACGGGCATAACATCTGTGTTAGGTAACCTATTGAGATGAAACTTACCGCTTAAATTCTTATTTTCCGTTTCAAACAAGGAGTGAAAATGAGAGTAAAAATATTTGTAACCATTCTGTTAATTACATTTCAAATCTCAGCACAGGTTAAAGTCAACCCAACAAGACCCTCGGCTGCAGACAATGCATTTTTAACCGCATATTCATATTCCGAAATTGAATTCGGATTGACCGCGCAAGAAAATTTTTATAGCTCGCCCGCACTTTTAAAATTCACGCCGATAACACGGATCGAGTTCGGAGTGCTGACTTCCGGTATTTTGAATGTTGCGACGAATGGTGAAACCAAAACAGAGACCGGTGATCTCGGCGCACAGATTAAAGGGCAGCTCATCAATTCAGAAAATTACGGACTCGCAATTTTGGGTCGTGCCGAATTTCCAAAAGATATCGATCCGCGTTACACATTTTATACTGCGTCATCAATTGTATTCCCCCAATTTCAGATTGATGCAACTTTGGGAGGTTCGCTAGCTTCTGCTCAGAACAAAAATTATAAAGAAACATTTCTTTATGCTGTTGCATTTGCTCCTAATCTGAATTCCGAGTTTGGGGCATATGCCGAAGTTTTTGGTGAACTCGGAGATAATTATTCTCCCATTTCGATGGATGTTGGAATTTCTTACTCAGCATCAAACTCTGTAGTGATAGATGCTGCAATGTTTTTGGGAATGAATGATGATGCCCAGGATTGGATGTTCACGGTCGGAGTAACAACTTTTTTGATACAGTTATTCGATCCGGTTGAAAGAAAATTTTGAAAAAACGAATAGCATACTGAAAACGCAGATTAGACAGATTATCACAGAAATAATTGTAGAAAAGAACGAAAGAAAACCGCAAGGACGCGATGACGCAAAGAAGAATTATTGGTAAAATAAAAAAACCAGCAATCTCTGAAAAAGCCTTGTCACACTGAGCGGACTTGTCCCGACTCTGTCGGGAGTCGAAGTGTGGAGTCACTAACATAATAAAATTTCCAATGCATGAAACTTCTACGAAGTTTTTCGTTACTTTGATTACAGCTTCTACAATAATGGAACTCCTAACGGAGTTCAACAGATCAAAAATCTTCAACCCCATCGGGGTTACATTATTGTAGAGGATCAGAATATATTAATCGATAAAGCTCCGTAGGCGCTTCACAATAAATTAATATTCCCGCAATTTTAATTCGAAAATTGATCCGTTAAATTGCGGGAATTTCGAAGACCCGGCTACCTTCAAGGTATGAGAAATATTTTTCAATTTTATTTCCTTGAAGATATGAACACCCAAAACCCCAAGTAGAGCATGAAGCTTCTACGAAGTTTTTTGTTACTTTGATTGCAGTTTCTACAATAATGGAACTCCTAGCGGAGTTCAACAGATCAAAAATCTTCAACCCCTATTGTTTTCAATGCTTAAAGAAAACTCCGAACGCAAACACCGGTGCCGATTGAATATTCTTAGCGGCAGTTCCGCTTTCGAATAATGCGCTTATTCCCCAATTATTATCTATAAAATAAATCAGCTCTGGACCGTAAGCCACATATTCCTGATTGTTGGAATTGAGTCCGGCATAACCGCCGCTAAAACTATTGTCGCCGTTTTTCATCGATCTCAGGAGTTTCACTCTTCCGACAAGCAGAAATTGCTCTGTGATATTGTAGCCCACCTCGATTGATGAGTAGAACTCATCGGAGTATCCTTCATTCCGGTTATTGAACCCAACCGCTAAATTAATGTACGAAGGCGCAGGGTAAAATGAATGTCCGAATTGAATTCCGAATTGCTGATTAAATTCACCGTCTCCGGTTATCAAGCCATTTGCAGGTTCATTATCTCCGGTTGGAATTCCGAAGTGAACATCGCCGCTTAAAACGCTGTTTCCAAATTGAGCAAGCCTGACCCGAAGACCGAGACTCAAATCTCCAATACCGTTATTTTTCGTTTCACCATTTACAAGTGTATCAGATTTGATCATTTTAAGGGGATGAAAAGAAAGCACTCCAGTCAGCATATCGTTAATTCCGTATTCTCCGTAAATTCCGATAGTCTGTTCAGTCAATTGCTGGATATCAAACTTATCCCCTGTTGGACCGAAAACTTTTTTTGCGCTTAGTATTCGGTAGTCAACTTTATAAAAGCCGCTGTTTTTCTTTTGTGTCCAAGCTCCGGCAAAACTGCTGCCGGTAAAAATTAATAGTAAAAGAATAATTAAAATATTTTTCTTCATCACTTCGGAATTCCTTAATCAATTTTGAAATATTGTTTAATGTAATTATTTTGATCAAAAGGAGAAAGTTTATGATTTATAAATTCATAAAATATGAAACTTCAGAAAATTGTTTAACAATAAAACTGAACAGGCCTGAGGTATTAAATAGTTTCAATAGCGGAATGGCCGGAGAACTGCAGCACGCTCTCGATTCTGCAATTGCAGATGAAAACATAAGGGCAATTATGATCACGGGAGAAGGCAGGGCATTCTCTGCCGGGCAGGATTTGGCGGAAGCCATTCCAAAAGATGAACCCCCCGCCGATCTTTCGGAATTATTAAAGAAAAATTACAACCCGATCATTAGAAAGATCAGACAAATTTCCAAGCCGGTAATTGCCGCTGTTAACGGTGTCGCTGCAGGGGCGGGAGCAAATTTGGCGCTTGCCTGCGATATTGTTTTAGCTTCGGAAAAGGCTTCATTCATTCAGGCATTTGTGAATATCGGACTGATACCAGATAGCGGAGGAACCTATTTCCTTCCCAGGCTTGTTGGTTTTCAGCAGGCGGCGGGATTAATGATGCTCGGTGAAAAAATATCAGCCGGAGAGGCAGAGAAGATAGGACTCATATATAAGACATTTGACGAAAGTGAATTTTCTATTGAATCGGAAAAGCTTCTGAAGAAGTTATCGCAAATGCCGACCAAAGCAATTGGATTCATAAAAGAGGCGCTCAACAGATCGATGAGCAATAATTTGGAAGAACAGTTGAGGCTCGAAGAAAAGCTTCAAGCAGAAGCCGGCTCCACCTTTGATTATAAAGAAGGTGTTAATGCTTTCTCCGAAAAAAGAAAACCGGAATTTAAAGGTGAATAGAATAGTTGCGGCACTCTTTTTTTACTCTTATTTTCGAAAACCTAATCGCAAATAAAACTACTAAACTTATGAATTCAAAACTGATTCAATTCACACCAATTTTAATCTATCTTTTACTCTTTACTTCATGCAGCAGTAAAAATGTCGAAAAGGCAGATCTGATATTATCAAATGCGGCTGTTATAACAATGGAAAAGGAAACCCCTACCGCAGAAGCAGTTGCAATTAAAGGGGATTCGATACTTGCCGTAGGGTCCAATGAAGAAGTCGAGATTTACAGATCCGACTCAACTAAAGTGATCGACTTGCAGGGTAAATTTGTAATGCCGGGATTTATAGAGAGTCATGCACACTATTTAAGCATTGGCAGATCAAAGATGATACTCGATTTGACAGAAGCTAAGAATTGGGAAGAAATAATTTATTTGGTTGCTTCGGCAGCAGCGCAGGCAATGCCGGGCGAATGGATTGTCGGCAGAGGCTGGCATCAGGAAAAATGGGATCCCGAACCAAGCCCGAACGTAGAAGGATATCCGCTTCAC
>JAENZU010000178.1 GCA_016841125.1 Melioribacter sp.
CCAATCCGAGTTCGAGAGCTTCCTGATATAAAATCTCTTTATCAATCCACTCCCGGATAATTTCTTCTTTATATTTATTACCGAAACGGGATGAATCGAAATAAGTATTCAATTCATCCTCGGTCAATTTATTATTGCCTACTTTTGCAACATATTTTTCTTCGAGCTGTTCTTCTTTGCAGCTTAGACTTACCAGTATTAGAAATAAGCTAATTAAGAGCAGGCTCGAAAGCCTTCTCCAGTTTATCATAATATTTTTCAGGTTCATAAATTGATTTCAATCTGGCAATATATTCATCTTCCAGTTTCTTACTCATCCTTTCTTGATAAGCGCTTGCAACTTCGGCTTTTGCTTCTTCAAAAGTTTTAGGTCCTGCAGGAAGTTTTTTATTCAGTTTTACAATAGACCAGCCGTTCTGATATTTAAACGGTTTTGAAAAATCGCCATCTGCCGAAAGTTCAAAAGCTTTCTCTGCAAGTTCATTATCTTCAACTTTAACTATACCGTAGGCACCTTCTTTGTTACCCATTCCGCCGCGTTGAGTGTTGCTTTTTGCGAGTTCGCTGAAGTCTTCGCCTTTTTCAAGTTTGCTATAAATATTATTACTTAAAGAATCATTTTTAACATAAATTTCAGAAAAGTCCACGCGGTTGGGCCAGTTGTAATTGTCTTTTGTTTCTTGGTAGAAACCGTACAATTTGGTTGTATCAACACTTACTCTGTCCCAAACTTCCTCTTCCTGCAATTTGAAAATATAAATTCCGTTTTTATAGTCATCCATAAGATCGGCAAACTCATCGTTAGTTTCGTCCAACCTCAATGCTTCTTTTTCAAGCAGAAGTTCTTCTGAATATTTTGCGGCTGCTTCCTTGATTGAAGATTCATTTATGATCTTAAATTTAAAAGAGTTATCAGATTTTATGAACGCCATTAGTGAGTCAAGAACAAAGCCATCCTTTGAAATTGAGAATATCACGGAATCTTTTACATTATCGCGATAGGTGCTTGTCCAATATTTATCATCCATTTTAACTGAAGAATCATTTGCGGCGGAAATGGATTTAATTGTTTCTTCGTGTAATTTAAAACTATATGCGTTCTTTAATGAATCTATAAAAGTATCAACATCTTTTTTGAGCCTTGTTTTATCGTACATAGTTCGGATATCATTTTTTTCCTCTTCAAAGGGAGGCACCTCATTAATTTCGGTAAGTTTAATAATATGATAACCAAATTGAGTTTTAACAATATCTGAAATTTCACCCACCTTAAGATTAAATGCAGCCTCGTCGAATTCCGGTACCATCATTCTTCTCTCAAAATAGCCTAAGTCACCACCTTTCTGAGCGCTGCCTTTATCTATCGAATATTCTTCTGCTAACTTACCGAAATCTTCGCCATCAACGGCTCTTTGTCTAATCTCTTTTGCAAGGGCAAGTGCTCCAACGCTATCGGGCTTTCCGTCAACCGTTTTGGAATCGATCAAAATGTGACTTGCTTTAACTTTCTTTATTCGCTTATGCTTATCAGTAACTTTGATTATATGATATCCGTATTGCGTTTTAACCGGTTCAGGATAAACTTCGCCGACAGGAGTTTTGTAAGCAGCATCTTCAAATTCAGGAATTATTTGTCCGGCAGTTATGTAGTAAATATCACCGCCTTTGTTGCGGGAAAATTGATCGGCGGAATATTCCTTTGCAAGCTCTTCGTAACTTTCGCCGTTCTGAACTCTTTTAATTATTTCCGTTGCAAGACTTTTTGCTTCTTCATCGGATAAAGTATCAGGGCGGATCATGATGTGACTAACCCGAAGTTCGTATAGTCTTTTATTGTAAAAATCTTTGAGTGAAGGTTCGATGATAAGTTTTTCTTTAATATAGGATACGCCAACTTTTCTCTTGTAATCATTCAACTCATCAACTAATTCAGGATTTTGATCAAACCTGCGAACTTCGCTGTCGCGTAGCTTCATTTTAAAATTAAGATATAAATCCAAGAAATTTTTCTTCTCTTCAAGCGAAGCCTTTTCGGCGTTTTCGATTCCGCCGACATTCTTAGCAAATTCTTTTTCAAACTCATTGAGTGTAATTTTATAATCCCCATATTCAGCAACTACTGTATCAGAAGTGCTTGATGAACATGCGGTAAAAGATATTAGTAGTGAAAATATCAGGACAGTTAATAAACCGAATCTCATGCTTAAAAATCCTCCAAGTCATTAAAATTTAAACAAGTATGTTAGTTATTGTACTCTTGAAAATCAAGGATTATAATAAGTTCCCAACGGAAATTAAATTACTTTTTCCAATAAAAAATTGAGAGTGCTCACTTTTTCTTCTTCCGAGTATTTTCTCTTTCCGAAAGCGTATTTCTCTCCCAGAAAACTCCGTCGGAATACCCTTGTATTTCATCAGAATCCTCAGCAAGCTTAAGTCTTTTTTCGGCAAGACATGCAAAGTCCTCATCAAGTTCGATTCCAATAAAATTTCTTTCTAGTTTTTTAGCAACTGCGGATGTTGTCCCCGACCCAAGAAAGGGATCTAAAACAACATCTCCTTTATTACTGCTGGCAAGTATAAGCTTAGCAATCAATTTTTCCGGCTTCTGCGTTGGGTGATCTGTATTTTCCTGCATCGACCAAAAAGGTACTGTAATATCCGTCCAAATGTTGGAAGGATGTGTGAGTCTGTACTTATTGCCGTCCGATTCAGCCCAGTCTTTTGGTTTACCATCTTCCCTCTTATAGGGCGCAAGCACTTTTCTCTTTACTTTGACATCATCTACATTGAATATATATTTATCGGATCGGGTGGCAAACCAAATATCCTCTGTATTATTCTTCCAATTTGTTTTTGAGCCTCTCCCCTTTTCACGTTCCCACGTAATTCTATTTCTGACAATTACATGTTTCTCTAAAACCGGCTGTATTGCAATCGAACTTTTCCAATCGGAACAGATATAAATTGATGCATTCTCTTTTAGAAGCGGCAGGCAAAGTGTGAAAAAAGATTCGAACCATAAAGAGTATGCATCATTATTCATCCCTTTAAATTTTATTGTATTAAAGTTTTTGTGAAGATTATAAGGCGGATCAACTATTAACAAATCCACAAAATTATTTGGCAGATATTTTTTAATCTTGAAAAAATTACCAATAATTGTTTTGTTGATGATAGATGCGACAGATACACTTTTATTCAAACGAATAATTTTTTTTAAAAAATATTCTTTTTCATCTTTGTTTAAAACAATCGTCCTATTCTGAGGTGCCTTTTTACTTTCTGCCATTTTGGAAAACTGCTATTTGACCTTAGTTCCGGTGTTGACCTTTTCATCAACAGAAATTAAATGAAGTCCGCCTTCATCATCCTCTGCTGCCAAAATCATTCCTTGGGATTCGTTTCCGAATAACTTAGCCGGTTTAAGATTGAATACCATAATAACTTTTTTACCAATGAGCAGTTCGGGCTCGTAACTTTTTGCAATGCCTGCGACCACCTGCCGTTTCTCTTTGCCAATCTCCAGCTGCAATTTTAAGAGTTTATCGCTTTTCTTTATTTTCTCAGCTGCTAAAACTTTCGCCACTCGAAGATCAACTTTAGTGAATTCATCAAAAGTAATTTCGGCAGTCCTGGTTTCTTCCTCATCGTTTGCATTAAGTTTGTTTACTTGAGCTTCTATAATATCATCTTCAATTTTACTGAACAGTATTTCAGGTTTATTTAATTGATGACCATCGGGCAAATTCAACAACCCGCAGTTATCCCATCCCTGTAAATCGCTATTTAAAAATTCTAATATTTTCTTTGATGCAAAAGGTATTACAGGCGAAAATATTTCAGCTAAAGTATGAATTGTTTGGAGACAAACATTTATTGTGGTTCCGCATTTTTCTTGGTCCTGCTTAAGTGTTATCCATGGTTCGGAATCGTTAAAATATTTATTTGCCGCACGTGCTAAACTCATCATCTCGAAAACAGCATCTTTTATTTTATATTTTTCTAAAAGGGCTCCCACTTTTGAAGGATACTCTTTTAGCAATTCAATCATTTCTTCATCTATTTTTTCGAGTTCAGCTCTCACAGGAACTTTACCATCAAAATGTTTATGCGCAAATGTGAATGTGCGGTTAACGAAATTACCGAGAATATCCGCTAGCTCGCCATTGTTTCTTCCCTGAAATTCCTTCCAATAAAAATCTGTATCCTTATTTTCGGGGGCGTTAATTGCAAGCGTATATCTCAATGGATCAGCCGGGAACTGTTTTAGAAAATCAATAACATCAATTCCCCAGCTGCGGGATTTTGAAAATTTTCGTCCTTCGAAATTCAAAAATTCATTAGCCGGTACATTTTGAGGCAGAAGATATTTAGCATCGTTAGCATCGTTCCAGGACATGAGCATTGCAGGGAAAATGATTGTATGAAAAACAATATTGTCTTTGCCTATGAATGCAACATACTTTGTAGCGGGATCCTGCCAATATCTTTTCCACAAATCGGGATCATTCCGCTCTTCAGATAACTCTTTTGTGGCTGAAATGTAACCGAGCACAGCTTCGAACCAGACATACAATACTTTACCCTGTGCCTCATCAAGCGGAACCTTCACTCCCCAATCTAAGTCCCTGGTATAGGCTCTGTCTCGCAGTCCATCGTTAAACCAGCTTTTACATTGCTGCAGCACATTATCCTTCCACCCAAACTTTTTATTCATCTCATCGATATATTCTTCAAGCCGTTTCTGAAATTTGCCATGCGGAAAATACCAATGCTTAGTTTCTCTAAGTACCGGAGTTTCACCGGTGATCTTACTTTTCGGATTTATTAATTCCGATGGGTCATAGTAGGAACTACAGTTTTCACACTCGTCACTGCGCGCTTCTTCAAATCCGCATTTCGGACAAGTACCTTCTACATATCTGTCCGGTAAAAACATTTTTGCTTTTTCATCATAAAACTGTTTAGTTTTTTTCTCTACCAATAAACCTTGGTTATAATAATTAAGGAAAAATTCTTGGGCAGTCTCATGATGAACAGGCAAACTGGTTCTTGAGTAAATATCGAACGACATGCCAAATTGTGTAAATGCCTCTTTATTAATATTGTGATAGCGGTCAATAATATCTTTCGGTTTTACATTTTCCTTGTCAGCGGATAAAGTAATAGGCACACCATGTTCATCCGATCCGCAAACGTAAATTATATCATCACCTTTCAATCTTTTATATCTCACATAAATATCTGCCGGAAGATAAGCGCCGCTCAGATGACCAAGATGAATAGGTCCGTTTGCATAGGGCAATGCCGATGTAACTAAGATTTTTTCCTTATTCAATTTTTTACCTAATTTATTTTTATAATAAACTTTAAATATAAAAGAAATTATATTGTTCTTACAGTAGTTTACAATAATATTTAGTTTTATTAGAATTATAAATCAGTGAGGGGAATATGAAATATACAGAAAATTCTGAAGCACGATTACGAAATGAAATTAACGAACTTGGACATATACTTGGCTCCGTTCTAAAAGAGCAGGAAGGAAATGAAATATTTGATAAAGTTGAAAAACTTAGAAGTTTAACAAAAAGTCTTCGGTCAGAACAGAACAATCAAAGTATTGAAAAAATTAAAGAGATTATTGAAACCTTAACACTAGAGCAAGCCCATAAAATTGTAAGAGCCTTTTCAATCTATTTTATTTTAATTAATGCTGCGGATGAAGTTCACCAGCTAAGGCAGCAAAGATATCATCGGCTGCACACAAAGAAAATTCAAAAAGGATCTTTGAGGGAATTAGAAAAAAGTCTTTCAAATATTGACGCCGAAAAGTTTGAAGAAATTTTGAATAAAGTAGAGATTATTCCCGTATTTACAGCTCATCCAACTGAAGCAACCCGTCAAACAATACTGAAGAAAATACAGAATTTAAGCAGACTGCTTATTAGAAGGGATGAGGTCGAGTTAGACCAACTTGAAAAAGAAAAAATCTCGCAATTAATTAAAACCGAAGTAACTCTTTTATGGCAGACAAGTGAAATACGATTCCAAAAGGTTACTATTGAAGATGAAATTCAAAGAGGATTATTCTTCTTAAAAAATTTATATCAAGTTATTCCTGAAATTCAATTTATGATTAATCAGAGTTTCACTAGAGCCTTTGGCAAAAATATTTCTACTCCTCCGCTGCTGAAGTTTGGGACTTGGATGGGAGGAGACCGGGATGGGCATCCATACGTAACCGCAGAGACAAGCAAGAATACTTTAACCAACATGAAAGGGGAAATCATAAATTTATATGTGCAAGACTTGGAAGAATTGTATCAATCACTCAGCAGTTCGGAGATAATTGTAAAAGCGGATAAAAATTTACTTTTGGCAAATGAGAAAAATATTAAGGTTAGCGAGAGTAGGCATGTTGCAAAAGAACCCTCGGAACTTTATAGAAAAAAGCTAAGACTTATTCATAAAAAACTTAGTGCTTCCAAACACAAAGAACCTGATGCTTATTCAGACATAAAGGAGTTTGTTGATGATTTGCTAAGAATTGATAAAAGTTTAAGAAAAAACAACGGGACTTTAATTGCTGACAACTTGATTCAACCACTCATTTATAAAGCTTCAATATTCGGCTTTCATTTAGCACAAATGGATATAAGGCAAAATGCCAAAATAATCGAATCCGCATTAGAAGATATTTTTTCAACCACAAAAGTAGAGTTAGATTTTATCTCAATTAATGAAGAGAGAAAGATAGAACTTTTAACTAAAGAGATTTTAAATGCCCGCCCATTAATAAATAGTAATATTGAACTCAACGAAAATACAATTAAAATTCTTGATGAAGTTGAGTTGATCAGATGGGGAAAAGAAAATATTTCATCAAATGCCACTAGTGATTTTATTATTAGTAATTGCGCAAAGGTAAGTGATGTACTTTCTTTATTATTATTGGCTAAGGAGCGAGGGGTGATAAAAGTTAAAAAAAGTAAAATCACTAAATCCCATATAAACATTTTGCCT
>JAENZU010000179.1 GCA_016841125.1 Melioribacter sp.
CGGATCGAGAAGCGATTTGGGAATTTACGGCGGACCCTACGGTGAAGAATATGTATATTCTGATCTGCCTCCGAAGATTCCTCAAAACATAAGGACGGGTGTTATTCTCGACAGTTCGAAAATCAAATTTGTATGGGATAATAATACAGAGGCGGATTTTAATTCCTACAAAATCTACAAAGGCTACGAAAGCGGTTTTACTATTGATAGTTCTACCTATTTAGCATCAGTGGACACATCAGCATTTACATATAAAAGAAAAGACACGGTAAGTATATTTTTTAAGTTTACGTCATTGGATAATCAAGGTAACGAAAGTTTTGAGAGTGAAGAACTGGCAATTCTGGTAACTTCGGTTGGAGATGTAAAAACAACTATTGAGGGATACAACAAACTATTTCCGAATTACCCGAATCCTTTTAACCCTTCAACAAAAATAGCGTTTAACTTAAAAGAGTACTCAAGGGTTAATTTGAAGGTTTATGATATCCAAGGTGAACTAATAGAAGAACTATTGAATGAATGGATGAATAGAGGCTACCATGAGGTAGAATTCAATTCGAGTTCGGGTTCCGGCTGGAAAAACAAAATGAGTGGATTGGCAAGCGGAGTTTATCTATTCAGAATAGAAGTGAAGAATGAGAATAACATTCCCGTATTTACCGATTTGCGGAAGAGTATTTTATTAAAGTAGAAACGTGTAAACGTAAAACGTAAAAACGAAAGACAAGAAATTAACCCGCCAAAATTATGGCGGACAAGCCGCAAGGACGCGATGTCGCAAAGAGGCGTTTATATGTAGGGGTCGAATATTTTCGACCTCCAAGTTTAGGATTACGGAATTTAGCTGCGGCAACCATTCAATACTTCAAGCATGAAACTTCTACGAAGTTTTTCATTTCTTTGATTACATTTTCTACAATAATGGAACTCCTAGCGGAGTTCGGAGAATTGAAGTCTTTCAACCCCATCGGGGTTACATTATTGTAGAGGATCAGAATATATTAATCGATAAAGCTCCGTAGGTGCTTCATTGCTGATTGTCATTCCTGTCAGCCGATAGGCAGGCCCCACGCAGGCGGAAATGAGATAGTCTAATATTTCAATCCCTCCAATTCAATTTGCCCCTTTCGGGAGAGTCTATCCTAATTTATCGGGAGAAATACATGAGTGAGTTAATCACGAAAATTTGCCGAAATCTCTGAAACAAAATAAAGAAATCAAGATTACGGGGATTTAGTTACTAAACAATTAAAATTTCGTAGGGGTCGAATATTTTCGACCCCTACAAATTATTGAAATATGATCAGCGCTGTAATGACTTAAGCACAAACCACCCTATCATTCCAATGGTCAGAATTACTAAACCGAAAATTGTAGTTGAAACCGCAACACCAATTCCCTGCCAGATTATTTGAGGAGAAACTGCGGAAGCATTACCGATTGCAAAAGCTGCATTGTAAATTCCCACCAATGTTGCCGTGAAGCCAAGTACCGCCGACAAAATGCCAATGTAAAGAGGGTGATTGATCTTTGATTCAACCAGACCTTCTTTCTTTGATAATTGAAGGATACGCACTCCTAAAACTCCGAGTAATAGAAGCAATAATAATAATAGAAGCCATCCAATTGGTCCGCCGTTTGAAATAAATTGAAACATAACTACCTCCTAATTTATTGATACAGATTTAATTATATATTGATCGATGAGCTGAAGCGATTTCATGTGAACGCGCATATCATAATTAGCACCCGTTGTAACAACAACCATATTCAGCGAGGGAGCAACAATAATGAATTCACTTCCTTTTCCGTTTGCTATATAAAGATCGGTTCCCGGCACCGATAGTGACTTGCCGATCCACCACAAATGGCCGTAATCAAAAATATTATCGACTGCCATATGTCTTGTAAATGAATCTTTTACCCATTCAGGCGATAAAATTTGAGTTCCGTTAAATTTGCCCTCATTAAGCATCATCATTCCGACTTTTGCTAAAGATCTTGAGGAAAGAGCCAATGAGCCGTCAATCATTGGGTAACCGTTTTGTTTGCGCATACTCCAATTGTAGCTGTCGATTCCCAGTGGTTCAAATAAATACTTCTCCGCAAAAACATCTGCATGCATCCCGGTGGATTCTTTGATGATACCCGAGATCAGATCAACGTTAGGATTTCGGTACTCAAATTTTTCGCCCGGTGTGTAAAGCAGCTCCCGGCTTAGTACATCTCTAATTACATTTTTGCTTTCATCAAAAATCCGCAGATCATAACCGTCACTCCAATCAACACCCGCGTTCATATTAAGAATATTTTTAATTGTAACCTTGCCCCAGTTGCTAGTCTTTAAATTTTCGTATTGAGGAAAAAAATCGAAAACGGGGGTGTCTAAATTTTTTATAAAGCCCTTGTCCATTGCAAGCCCTATGAGCATTGAGCCGAAACTTTTTGTGCATGATTGCAGAAAGTGAAGATCACTTTTGCAATACCCGTCAAAGTATTCTTCGAAGACAAGCTTATTATCTTTGATTATAAGCAGAGAGTGAATTGCACCCACATCACCGCTGTAAATTTTATTCACAAACTCTTCGATCGGCTTTTCATCAAGCTCAGACTCAGCAAGTGAGCCGGACTCTAAATTATCGCCACTTTCAGGCTGCTCGTAACTATATGAATTTTTAGATATTCTTGTTAATCCTGGAAACTTTCTCTCCACAGTCTCCGAGTCAAGTTTATCTAAATTCATTTCAACGGAAGCCCCGCTTGAGTATTCGATCGAACCCAAAAGTTTTTTATCAGTTGAGTTAAGCGTGGCTTTAAAACGAATGCCCGATTCGGGATTCATTAAAATGTTTAAATTGGGATTTTCAAATTCAACATCATTTGTTGAAACACTTTCAAATTTAATCTCATCCTGATATGAGTGTGTTTCGGCATAAAGTTTTCCATCTTTCTGTGAGATATAAAGAACATATTTTTGACCGCCTGAATTGTTTGACTCTGCATACCAATATCCCTCAATTTCGGCGCTGTAATCTTTCTCGTATTTCAAACATAGGGCGAATGTGCTGATGATAGATAAAACTAAAATCGAAGTAAATTTCATTACTGGCATTTTTGACCTCGTTTATTTTTCTGATTTCGGTTGGTAATTTATTTTATATTTATTAAGCCGTTTTGTTTTTTAGACAAGCGTTGTTTTATTGATGATGTAAAACCGACTAACCTAGTAATACGCCGGATAGCTTATCAAATCGGTGGTTTGTCGCCGCTAATTGTTCGTTTGTCGAAAATCAATAAAGGAAGTGCGCAATTTTATTAATATCCTTTTAGATTATTTAAACAATTAAAAGAAATGCGTACAAACATTATTATATCACCCTCAAAACTTCTTAGGATAGAACTGCATATCCTCTTTTGGATAGTGGTTCTTGCGTTTTACACATTTTTTTACGGAAGGATTAGCGGAGATTATTATGTTACTTTTATCCATCTGCTGATGACGCTCCCGGTTTATTTGGGTGCAACATACTTTACGCTGTATCATATAATTCCAAAATATCTGCTTCAGAAAAATTATAGAGGATTTATTATTTCCTCAATTTACACGGTACTTGGAGCGGCTTACCTTGAATTGATGATTACGCTGCTGATAGTAGTTTTCCCCGATATATTGGGAAATTATAAAACTCGTCAGCCTTTTGAATCTCAATCGCTCGATATTTACCTGCGCCTTATCAGTATATTTATTGTTGTTTTTCTAGCTTCGTGCATTAAGCTGCTTAAGCATTGGTATGTTATTCAAAGAACTAATCAACTTTTAGAAAAAGAAAAACTTCGGGCTGAATTGAGCTTTTTGAAATCACAAATAAATCCTCATTTTCTCTTTAATACGTTAAATAATCTGTATGCTCTCACGTTAAAAAAATCGGACAACTCTCCCGAGGTAGTTTTAAAGCTCTCCGAAATTTTAGATTACATGCTTTATGAGTGCAGTCAGAAAAAGGTTGAATTGAAAAAAGAAATAAACCTGATCAAAAATTATATTGATTTGGAGAGCATGAGGTTCGGCGACCGGCTGACAATCGATTTTCAGATTAAGGGGAATGTTAGGAATGTAAATGTTGCGCCGCTCTTGTTTTTTCCATTAGTTGAAAATAGCTTTAAGCATGGTGTTCGAAACAACATTGACTCAGCCTGGATAAAATTGAAATTAAATGTTGCAGATAATTCTCTCCAGTTTGAAATATCGAACGGAAAGCCAAACAGGAAATCTGGTGATGAAATAAAAGGCGGTATCGGATTGGAAAATTTACGCAAACGGCTTCAGATAATTTACCCCGTGCATCATAAATTAATTATTGAAGATACTGCCGACCAATATTCTGCAAAACTTAAATTGGATCTATCATTAAATACGGCACGCAAATGAAAACAAAAGTTTTAATTGTTGATGATGAAAATCTCGCTATTGAAATAATTGAAAACTATCTCTCAAAATTTGAAGATATTGAAATTGTTGACCGCTGTTCGAACGCGCTAAGGGCTTTTGAAATTCTTCAGAAGAAAAAGATCGATCTGATTTTTCTCGATATACAAATGCCTGAAATTACAGGACTCGAATTTCTGAGATCATTAAGTCACCCGCCCAAAGTGATAATTACAACGGCATACCGCCAATATGCGCTTGAAGGATTTGAACTTGACGTAGTTGATTATCTTCTCAAACCAATTTCATTTGACCGTTTTCTGAAAGCAATAAATAAATACTACAAGCAATCTGGCGATAGTGATTTAAAGGTTGTTTCGGAAAACATGAATGCGAAAGCAGAAAATGAGTTTATCTACATAAAAGAAAATAAGAAGGCGGTAAAAATATTTTTGGATAATATTTTATTTATCGAAGCAATGAAAGACTATCTCACAATTCATACTGCAAATAAAAATATAACCGCCAAACTTACCCTGAGCAAAATGGAAGAAAAACTGCCGGAAGAGAAATTTCTGCGCATTCATAAATCGTATATAATTTCAATTTCCAAAATAGATGCAATTACATCCTCCTCAATTGAAATTGGGAAATATGAACTCACCATCGGGCGAAGCTACAAACCAAAAGTTATGAATGCTCTAAAATTTCAAGAAGGGCTATAGCTTATTTATTTAAAGTTCCACGAACCGGATCCGTGATTACCGCCATTTTTATTTACCATTGACCACGATCCATTTTCGACTTCACAGCCGTTTTCGGTTTTACAGATTTTCCCGCTGATCTTGAATGTAGTTTCACCCGAACCGAAAGGCTCACTTTCGTATTCAACTTCAAAGCAGTCGGGGTCGTTTTGGTCAACGGTAACTTTTTTTACTTTCGCTTTCCACCCCTTAACCACATTTACTTCAACAACATCATCGTCGCCAGTTTCGTCAACTTCAAAAACTTCTCCATTTATCAATGCGTTTCTATTAACAGAAAGAGAAGCTGATAACGGCTGAAGATTTACAACATAAGTTCCGGTAAACTCTAGTGTATCGGGAAAGCATACTGACAGCTCAGGCGGAATTGGAATAGTTTTCGGTCCGCCGTCATCATTACTGCAAGAAATAAAAAGAATTAACCCAATTGAAAAGAAGAATAAAACCTTTGCCCTAGCTATAATGTTCATAAATACCTCAAGATTAATGGCATAAATAGAAGACAATAGTTTGAGCAGAATAAATAAATTATACAAAAACAATAATGAGGCGGTAAGTATTATTTGACCGAAGAAAAAATTGAATCAGCATAATTTTTCTTGTTGATTTTAAATTCTATTTACTAATTTTAGCGGAGTATTTTTAACGGAGTAGAATATGGCAATGTCAATAAACAAAATAGCTAACGAAATAGTCGGCGGCTTAAAAAAAACAAATCTTTCCGGGTCAAATAAATCAATTTGGGCGGTTTTAAAAAGTCAGGTAACAGAAGAAGGTTCATGGGACGAAGATCTTATCGATACTGTTAAAGAGCAGATTGATAAATGGGTTGATTCAAAAAAGAAAGATCAAATTATTGATTTGTGGGAACAGACCGAAGCGGCAGCCGAGAAAAATTTTGATTCCGACAAAACCGATTATTCGGAGATCAAAGAAGATTTTTCCGAAGAAATGCTTTCGGTGATAATGGACAAACTTGATGATAATATTTATCCGGAAAGTTATACCAAACCCGGATACCATGCCGGTGATGTAGAAGATGATGAATTCAGCAAAGTCGATATTGATGATGAAGATAATTTTGATTTTGATGACGACGAGTTCGATGATTTTGATGACGATGAATTTTTCGACGAAGACGCTGATCCATTTAGGTAAACACAATAAAATATTTTAATTAGCCAATTTAAATATTGCTCATTGGGGTACGAAGAGCTCAATTGCTTAATCCTAAAGAAGCATCCATTCCTGTTTAGTCAAATCAACTTTCATTTCCAAATTGAGGTAGAGTTATGAAAAGAGTATCGGTTTCGTTTCTATTAATTTTAGCACTTAATTTTGTACAGGTGTTTGCTCAAAACGATGGAATGAAAAAAGGATTAGATGCGATTACCGAAAGCGCTGTTGAAACACAATTGGAATTTCTCTCCTCCGATTGGATGGAAGGAAGAGAAACCGGCACAAAGGGAATTTTTATGGCTGGTGATTATGCAGCGTCCTTGTTGAAACTTTATGGAGTAAATCCTGCCGGCGATACATACGTTGACTACCCTTCCCGCGCAGAAAGAGCAAAAGGAAAAGAACCTGTGGAAATCACATCTTATTTTCAGAACTTTCCCATGAGTGAAACGGAACCGGGAGATGATCAATCATTGTCGGTCATTACCGAAAATGGATCTTTCAGCCGTGAAATAAAATTTATGTATAAAACAGATTTTTCTCTTTACCCTTCAGCCAATGGAGTTGAAGTTGAAGGACCGGTTGTCTTTGCGGGGTATGGGCTGGTCGATGAAGAAAATGGATATAACGATTACGATGATATTGATCCGGA
>JAENZU010000180.1 GCA_016841125.1 Melioribacter sp.
AGAGAAATAGTAATGATCAAAAATAATGCGGATATATATTTAAATCTTTTCATGTTTTCCTCCCTAGTCGTTTAATGCGCCTTTATCAATCCAAGCGGCAATTGAGTCGATGACTGCGCTGTCTAAACTTCCGCCCAACGGCATTTGAGTAACACCATCCCCTTTGAGCATTTTTATCAATAGACTGTTCGCACTGCTGCCGGGTTCAACTCTTTTGAATTGGGGATATAAAAAACTTGTGACACCAACTAAATTCTGATATGCGTTGCCTTCTGTAAGCAGTAAATTTGCCTGCGTGGCATTATCGCCGTGACAACCGGATAATGCACAGCTAACATTAAAAACTTCAGTTTGGATTTTACTGAATGAAGTTAAAGTTTTCTCAGTGATTGGATTTATTGGATCGGGTTCGCATTCTGTCACTATTTGATCGGCACAGCCGAAACTGAAAACTAAAATGAGAGTAAGTACGGATACTGCTATTTTCAAATTTCATTCCCCCAATTGATCTATTTTGATAAAATATCCTATTATCATTAAATTTTTTTACGAGCTGGAATATTTTCAGTTCAAAGTATTTAAATAATACCAAATATCTTTTAACAAGTCAAGACCCTTTTACTTATATTTTTGTAAAAGGGAAAGGAATGTGAATTAGTTTAACTTTTTGAAATATTTTTGAAGTCGTTTCCGGTGGGTCTTTGGAAAATTTGTAAATCGAATTCGGGTACGATAGCCAAAATATGGTCGAAAATGTCCGATTGAATATCTTCGTATTCAACCCAGGCTGTTGTGTTCGCAAAAAGGTAAATTTGGATTGGTATTCCTTCGGGACCGGAAGGAAGCTGCCTGACTAAAAAAGTGAGATTTAAATTTACATCACTCCTGCTGCGCAAATAAGCTTTTAAGTATTCTCTGAATGTTCCGATATTGGTCATGCGTCTGCCGTTAATCATTTTGGAAGTATCGAGTTTGCGCTCTTCATTCCATTTTGCAATCTCCGTTTCTTTCTTCTCGACATAATCACGAATGAGGTGGTAGGATTTAAATTTTTCGATTAATTCTTTATCACAAAATTTTATACTTGATTGATCGAGATGAATTGCACGCATTATCCTTCTTCCGCCGATTTCCCTCATCCCGCGCCAGTTTTTAAAAGAATCTTCAATCAGTTTATAAGTTGGAATTACCGTGATGGTCTTATCCCAATTCTGAACTTTTATTGTGTGCAGCGCAATATCAACAACGTCTCCGTCTGCACCGAATTTTGGAACTTCAATCCAATCACCAACTTTTACCAAATCATACGATGAGATTTGAATGCTTGCGACGAAAGAAAGAATTGTATCTCGGAAAACCAAAATGATGACAGCAGTTAATGCACCGATTCCGCCGAGTAATGTCCATGGGGATTGACCGGTTAACAGCCCGATTATCATTATCGCGCCGAAAATGTAAAGGATGATCTTTACAACCTGTGCGTAACCCTTTATCGGTTTTTCTTTAAATTTTGGCGACTTCTCATAAATTTCCGTTACGGATGAAATAACGGAACCGACTGCCAGTAAAATTATCAACGCAATTAATGCCTGAGAAATTCTCTGCATCGGACCCTGGATTTGAGGGATTAGATAAGCCGAATAATTAATGATGATGAGAGGAGTGATAAATGCAACTTTACGCAGGAATCTTTCATTCAATAAAATATCATCCCACTCGGTTTTAGTACTCGAGGTCAACTTTCCAATTCCGCTGATGACAATCTTTTTGGTTATGAGGTAGGCGATATAAGCTAAAATTAGAATACCGAGGAATTTTATATTCTCTGCAACAAAAGGGTATTGCTCAAGCCATTTTTGAATTGATTCTAAAGACATTCTCTATCCGTAATTTATTCTGAAAGTTTTTTTAATGAATCGCCGGTCAATCGGAATACAGTCCACTCATCCATCGGCACGGCGCCGAGGCTTTTATAAAAATCGATTGCAGGTTTATTCCAATCGAGTACTGCCCATTCGAATCTGCCGCAGTCGCGCTCAACCGCTATTTTGGCGAGATGCTTCAGCATAGTTTTGCCGAACCCTTTTCCGCGCATTTCCGGTATTACAAAAAGGTCTTCCAAATACAATCCCGGTTTCGCTAAAAATGTAGAATAGTTATGAAAGAAAATTGCAAAGCAGACCGGCTTGTTTTCATGATAACCAAGAAGGCATTCGGCTTTGGCATTTTCCCCAAACAAAGAATCGGTAATTAATTTCTTAGTTGCGGAAACTTCGTGGGGAAGTTTTTCATATTCTGCCAATTGATTAATAAACCAAAGGATAGTTGAAGCATCCGAAGGTTCGGCATTTCTGATTGTTAAGTTTTCTAAAACCAAATTTTCTCCGTTGAGTAAAATAAAATACTTTTTAGTCCTTCAAAACTAAGGAAATTAGAGGTAATTAAAAACTTGGCTTGTGATTTTTATAAGTTCCTTAAATAATGAGACGACTAATGGAGTTCATTTTTGAAATAATCTAATTGAGATTAAATTACTTTAGAAATTTGTTGCTTTGAGTTGCAGATAGATAAAGCAACCGAGTTGAGATTTTAAAATATTTCAGTTTACCTCAATGGTCTCTTTTTATTTCGGATAAACTTCCCCCCTACATTAAAAAATTGGTGGATCACTTTTTCTATTCTTACAACAGGGGAAAGTATTTATTGTAATCATAGGTTTACACTCTCATTAAATACTCAAAATGAGGGAGACCATTAATTCAGTGCTTTTTTCATTACAAATACTTTAAAGATGTTTTTCTATCCCATAAATGGAATCGCTTTTGAAATAAAGAACCATATTATACTGAACCCGATCCACATGCCGAAAACTAATCCGAAATATTTGCCGGTACTTTCAGATTTGAACATCTTAGCTAAACCGATTGAAAATAGAGCATAAAACCAAATTGAAAAAATATCCAGTTTACTTGCAAGCATACCTGCAAAAGTCTTTGTATCCATTTGCAGCAGTGAAGCGATACTAACACCTTCCAAAAACTTTCCCATTAAAAGCGCTGCTATCACGGTAACAATAACTTGAATTACAACAACATAATGAGGCAGTCCGTATGCAACCATTGCAGCAGAATAAGAACCATCTCCTTTCAAAATAAATTTAGAAGCTAAAAAGAATACTCCAGCAATAATGAAAAATATTATAAATGAACCGAATACAATTCCGACAATACCAAAAATAGAGCCCAGTGATCCTTCCGAAAATTCTCTAATTCTTTCTTCCTGCTGATCAGCCATTTCTTGTGTAATTTTTCCTTCTTTAGCCTGTTTCTGTAAATTTTCAATCTGCTTTTCCATTAACTGATATTTGATCTGCGGATTGCTCATTAAAACCAGCAGTGATACCGATGAAGCGATTATTACAAGTATCAGAGGCATTATCCAATCAGCAGTTTTCGGTTTAAACTTTGCGGTCTTTCCGAACATGGCACCCGGTTCGGTGAATATCCCGACCAGTGTGTCGGTATGGCTTAATTCAAATTCCTCATCTTCAAATTCTTCATTTAAGTTATCATTACTGCCGTTGTAATCTTCCATTTGGCACTCCCAGTTATTATTGTTATCTGCCGTGAAAATAAGGAAACTTCAATAAAAATATCTTAAAATATTTTTGCTGATGATAAATAATATAATAACACACGTTACACAAAATCTTGAAAACAGCCTGTAATTCCCGCATGTTTGAAACGTGAATTTCTATAATAGATGCCAGATTATCCCGAATCGTCGGGACGGACATGATACATGTGAGGTGACAGAATAACTAACTTTAATGACTATTTATCTTCCATAATCATGCACTTCCATCTTGTCTAAGTTTGGTTAAAGTTTTAAGTTGCAGTAAATGAAAAAAGGTAAAAGATGAAAACAATAATTGAACCATTCAGGATTAAATCGGTTGAGCCGATCCGTTTTACAACGAGGGAAGAAAGAGAGAAGATACTTAAAGATGCAGGTTTCAATCCGTTTCTGATTCACGCAGATGATGTTTTAATTGATTTACTGACCGATAGCGGCACCTCTGCAATGAGCTCCAAACAATGGTCAGGCATAATGGACGGCGATGAATCCTACGCCGGATCACGGAGTTTTTATCGTTTCGAGGAAATGGTAAAAAAAATTACCGGGATGGAATTTATTATTCCGACACATCAAGGCAGAGCTGCGGAAAGAATTATATTTTCGATCGCCGGAGGACCCGGCAAATATTTTCCAAACAATACTCACTTCGATACAACTCGTGCAAATATAGAATTCAGCGGTGCGGAGGCTGTTGATCTGTTGAATGAAACCGGGAAGCACCCCGAGATCCGCGCTGACTTTAAAGGGGATATGAATGTAGAAGCACTCGATAAATTCATACAGGAAACCGGTAAAGAAAATATTCCACTTGTTATGCTTACGGTTACAAATAACTCGGGCGGTGGTCAGCCGGTTTCGATGAAAAATATTCGTGAAGTTAAAGAAGTTGCTTCCAAATACGGAATCCCTTTATTTTTAGATGCATGCCGGTTTGCCGAAAATGCTTACTTCATTAAAATTCGGGAAGAAGGTTATAAAGACAAATCTATTTTGGAAATTTGTCAGGAAATGTTCTCTTATGCAGACGGCGCCACTATGAGCGCTAAGAAAGATGCTCTTGTAAATATCGGCGGGTTCCTTGCCTTGAGAAATAGTGATCTGGCAATGAGCTGTAGAAATTTATTGATCGTAACGGAAGGGTTTCCCACTTACGGCGGTTTAGCCGGCAGAGATTTGGAGGCTGTCGCTCAAGGGTTGGAAGAAGTGATGGATGAAAATTACCTCCATTACAGAATAAGGAGTACAGAATATCTCGGCGAAAAAATGTTATCTGCCGGAATACCGATCATCGAGCCTCCGGGCGGACATGCAATTTATATTGATGCGAAAAGATTTCTGCCGCATATTCCGCCTCATCAATTTCCGGGGCAATCGATAGTTTGTGAAATTTATTTGGACGGCGGAGTTCGTGCCGTCGAGATCGGCAGTGTTATGTTCGGGAAATATGATAAAGTTACAGGCAAATTAAAATCGCCGGCGATGGAATTAGTGAGATTGGCAATTCCGCGCAGAGTCTATACTCAAAGTCATATCGATTATGTGGCGGAAGTGTTGATCGAAGCTTATGAATACAAGGAAAAGCTTAAAGGTTACGAAATCACTTATGAAGCTCCGATGCTGAGGCATTTTACCGCACGCTTCAAACAGATTAATTAAAAATTTTAGACCCGCTCTTTCTAACTTTAACCCACGTTTTCAAACGTGGGTTTACGACTAAAAAATGGTTTGACCAACGGTTTCAACCGTTTAAAATAAAAAAAATAATTATTACCGTGCTAATGATAGAATGAATAAAGAAAATCCCTGGCTTAAAATTCCGATTGAAGATTACGAAGCACACATGAGTAGTCCGAATGTGGGGCAACAGCAAATGCTGAATCTCATTTTCAAAGAGCTGCTGAATCAATTTAATCCTAAAAAAATTGCGGTAGTTGGGTGCACATCCGGTAACGGTTTTGAACACGTTGATTTCGATTATATCGATAAGCTTTTAGGAATTGATATAAATCCGGAATTCATTAATTCTGCTAAAGAAAAATTTGGAGATGCAGGCAAAAAGATAGATTTAGTTTGTGCAGATATTCAAGATTACGATTTTGGGAAAATGAAATTTGACCTGATCCACTGTGCACTAATATTTGAATATATTAGTGTTGAAAAGGTATTACTAAAATCGGTGAACTCATTGAACCCAAATGGAATACTTTCGGTAGTTCTTCAATTGGCGAACAGTGACAAACCAGCGGTATCGAAGACAGAGTACAAAAGTTTGGAATCTCTTTCCTCTTTAATTAATCTGCACACTGTTGGCGATTTCAAAAAGATTGCAGAAAAATCGGGACTGAAGGAAATTGAGGGCAGAACTATAAAACTAAAGAGCGGTAAAGAATTTTATTTTGGAATATTTAATTCCTTGTTGCTTTAGATCTTTGCGAATGAAAACCCACTTAAAAACAGGAATAAAAAAATTTATGCTGATTATTGGTGTAATTGTTTTTGTAGCAATAATTAGCATTTTATTAACACTGATGTTTATGAGTTCCGGCAACCCCAAACAATTTCTTGATGAGAAAGGAGAAGTACTCAAAAACAGCATTTCGGAAAAGGTGTTTTTAGAGATCAACGGCGCCCGGCAAGGGATGTTTATTAAGGGAGAGAGTTTGGATAATCCTATCATTCTTTATTTACATGGTGGAATGCCGGATTATTTTTTAACTGAAAAATATCCGACTCAGATGGAAAAGAACTTTACAGTAGTATGGTGGGAACAGCGAGGCTGCGGTATATCATATAATTCCAATCAGGCTACTGAAACAGCATCGTTGGATCAACTTGTTAAAGACGCCGTTACATTAACTGAATATCTTTTAAACCGTTTTAACAAAAGAAAGATTTATTTAATGGGACACTCCGGCGGCACTTTCCTTGGTGTTCATGTTATTGATAAAGCTCCGGATCTATATTATGCATATATGGGTATCGCCCAAATGTCCGATCAACGCAAATCGGAAAAGATTGCTTACGACTATATGCTTAATAGATACAAAGATTTGGGGAATAGAAAAATGGTGGAGGTTTTACGGCGAATTCCGCTCGGATATTCCGGGGAAATACCGGACGATTATGTGAAAATTAGAGACGCTGCTATGCACGAACTCGGCGTCGGAACAATGAAAAGGATAAAAAATCTATTCACGGGTCTAGTACTTCCGTCTTTATTTTTCAGCGAGTATACATTTACAGAGAAGTACAGTCTATGGGTTAATAAATCACGTTCGGGTATAAGCCGGAACTGGAAAATAATGATAAATACTAACTTAATGGAAAGTAAAAATTCTTTTAGAGTTCCGGTTTATTTTTTTCATGGTATTGATGAT
>JAENZU010000181.1 GCA_016841125.1 Melioribacter sp.
GGATTTTATCTTTCCGTCTCGGATCGTACCGCAATACTGCCCAGTGAGCTTGCTCAGCTACTACCGGGTATAGATCTTCCCAAGACATGCAGTAAGTCCTCCCAAATAAATGAGCTCATTACATATTTCTTATACCCGATTTTTGGGAGAAACTAAATTTTTAAGGTAAAAGGGGAGATCAGTCATTTTATAAATTGTTTTTGTGTTTTTGATTATGACAACAGCAAAGCATATTTCAATGTCAGTTTTTTGTCAGTGTAAATTTAATTTTATTCGAATTTGGGCTGTTTTCAAAGGGAAAGTAGGGTTGTCCGAGAATCCCTGACTCTCCGCACCACTTTTTACAAGATGCGAATATTGCGTTTTTAAGCCGTATTCGCATTTTTTGTTTTTAAAATTCCTCTCAGATACACTCAAATACACCCAGATTTTACCTATGTTGGACACTTTTTGGACACCCCCCTCTTTCACCTTCAGAATTCTCACCCCATTTGAAATAAAAAAAGCCATCGAATGATCAATGGCTCAAATGAAATGAATTTTATGAAAATGTCTAATTATTCGGGAAGCAAATTATCAAGCTTAGATACTTCGGGGTGGAGTAGGTCGGTTCGGTTGTGTGCGTAGATTTCAGTTTGAGTAACTGAGGAATGACCAAGTAATTCTTTGATAACTTGTATTGAAACACCCTTTTGAATTAGCATTGAAGCATATGTGTGTCTGAACTTGTGCAGATAAGCTCTTGATTTAATTCCCGCATCCTTAGCCACTTCTTTACAAATATCTAACAAACGTCTTTCTCTAAGTATTTTTCCTCGGGATGAACAGAACGGATAAATATCAGATACTTTATTTTTCCAAATAAATCTCAGCAACTTTAACAAATCATTGTTCATCGGTATCGATCTTTCGGAATTATACGTTTTTGTTCTGAAGTCATCTTTAGATCGAACATGAATGAGTCTGTTAGGAAAGTCAATGTCATCCCAAGTTATATTAGCTAACTCCGCAAATCGCATACCCGTAAACAGTAATCCCCAGAATGCATTGCGGTAAGTTTGATGCATCTCTTGTTGAAAGAAAGCAGTTAGTTCTCCGATTGTATAATAGTCCGGCTTCTTTTTTTCTACTCTAAGGTTCTTAATATGATTCATGGGATTGGCTTTAATTGTTCCTTTATCAACTTCTCTTCTGAAGAAAGCTCTGACAGTATTGAGGAAAAAGTTTATTGTCTTTGGTTTAGCTTTCACCATTCGATTTGTGCTGCCCTTTGGATCCAGTTTCTCCTTTACCAGTTCTTTATAAAGCAATGATGCATGGCTGGGGGTAAAATCATCTATTGAATCAATATCAAAAGCTTCGAAAAATAATCGAAGTTGGCTGAAAACAAATCCGTATTTCTTGATACTAGTTGGACGAAGATCAGATTTAGTTAATTCAAATTCATCTAATGCTTTGTATATTGAATAACTCGGTGATTTCAGTTTGTTTTTTACCAAACCGGCATTGTACTTGGAATTAGTAACTTTTGCTTCAAATGCTATAGCATCAGAACGTTTGCTGAATGTTCTTCTGATCCTTTTCCCGGTTATATCTCTTACATCAACTCTGTACTTGTTTGAGTTAGTTGGTTTAATTGCCATTTGGTAAACCCTCCGAGAGTATCCTAGCCATCTCTGTAATATGTATCATTGGTTTATCTCCGAAGTAAGTTGGTATAATTTGTTTTTCCTTGATCCTCCTTCTAATGAATTCATCACTTGAGTTAATGATCTTTGAAGCTTCCGGAATTGAGAAAACTATTTTTTCCGGATGCTGCTTCAGAAGAAGATCAAGTGTAAGAAGAGCCAGTTTATCCCGATCATCCGGATTTTCCGGAAGTTCAACCTTAGAACCTTCATTACCAACTGAGCTTTGAAACATGCTTAGCTCCGCGGATTTGGTTGGGTCGATATTTTCGAAATTTATTAACTGGCTCATCTTACATTGATATTTTTCTTATACCTAATTATCCATCTATTTTATCAGTGAAATTTAACCCCGGTTCAATCTCTCCTCCCCGGGGCACATAAGGGATTTAATTAAGAATTATCGGTAAACCAAAAAAGACATCTTCAAGAATAGGAGCACTGGTTGTCTCAACGATTTCATCATATGTAAAGGCAACTTCATTAGCTAAATAAACCTTTAGCCTTTGAATTTCTAAGTCTAGACTATTGCGGTTTGCTTTTGCTACTTTTTTCAAGAAATCAATTTGCTCTTCAGTTAATGAAGATTTAATATTTCTAAAGGGGTCACTATGGACCCTATCAAAAAATTGAATAAACATTTTTATACTCCTTAATTAAGAAAGACTTGTTCGTCGGCTGCAACAAGAATTCTCTGCAACACCTTTTTGTCAAGCTTAAGAAATTTCACGAGCTTCTCATTATACCGCTTCAATACTCGTTTTATGTCTTGTTCGATGTATACCGTTTCTCCTTGATCATAACCACCTACCATCAAATAAAATGTTGTATCGTCTTCGGATAATTTTGCAACTTCGATTATTTCTCTCACTCTCTGAGTAAATTCATCCTCATTTCTTCTGAGGTGTTTTCTGAAATATTTTTTGGTCAGTCTCAAATCATCTCGAGAATAATCCGATTTTGCATCTCTGATGGCTGACACTTCCTTTCTAGCTTCATCGTACTTGTTTACTAACATATCAACTATGTTGAAATCAATTATCATCTTCCTATCGTCATCAATTCCTTTACCAGATTGATCGATAAGAATGTTGTCAACTTTTTTTCCGTTGACTTTTGTTTCGTTACTTTCATTTGAGTTAGTCATTTTTTTATTCCTTTTAACTGTTTATAAATTTTAATTATTTAGCGGGGAGGCAGAACCTCCCCGAATGATTATGAGTTAATAACTAACTCACTGATCATGTCACCACCTTCAGCATCCCAATTATCAAGAGTGTCCCGGATAATTTGGAAATACTGAAGTTTCAAATCAGCTAATCCGGAGATCATTACATAAACCTCTGGATTAAGCTCATCCGCAAGCTCCTTAAAGGCTTCAACGAACTTTTTCTCATCGGCTTCGGCTTTTAATTCTGCCAATCTATCCTTTTGGGTAGAACTCAATTCTCTGAGAAATTTTAAAAGCATGTAACGGATATGGTTCGCGTTTTGGGTAGTGTATACTCTAGATTCTGCTTTGTATCTCAGACCTTGATTCCGCAAAGCTTGTTTGATCCGCTTGTTCAAAGTTCTGAATTTCCTCTTTAGATCTGCCTTCTCCTCTCGTAGTAATGTTAGTTTATTGTTGATATCAAGAATTTTAATTTTCTTGTTCTCCCGCACCTCCGGAGTGAGTTTCTGCCCTTCTTTTACTTTATCATAGAATCGCTGGTTTTTGACTTCGAATCGGAGAATCTTTTTATGCTTTTTAAGATCAACAATTTGAGCTTCAACAACTTCGATGTTCATTTGAAGTTTGGCTCTCTCGATTACCAATGATTGGTAGTTAGTATCGGGGCGCATGGACTCCATGCGCTCGAAGATGTTGTCGGAATTTTCTTCATTAGTTGAAGTTTCTGCATTTTGTTCTCCTTCATTTGAAGGGACTACTTCATCTTCCGGATTTAACTTGTGTATTTCCGGAGATTTGTCCGATTCAGCTTTTCTCTTTTTATTAGGGTCAGCATTGTGTTCGTGCATTTTTTTACTCCAATTGTTTTATTTAATAATTTTTTCATATTTTAACTGATAGTTCAAATGGCCATTCAAAATTCATTTCAATTAAAATGTGCTTCAAAATTATTATTAAACTTTAAGGAGTTTTAGTATGAAGGGCGTGTTATTTTGTACGGGCTGCGTACTTTTGAACTGGTATTGCTAGAATTAGAAGTGAAACAACTTTATCTTAATTTTGTCCCATTTTATTGATTTGCTTAGGTCTGCTTCAAAACTTCCATTGGTTTCATCTTGCATAAATATTTTATTTGGCTTTTTACTTTTTTCATCAATGGGGAAAAGCACTTCGTATAATTCACTATTTAATTTTTGAATCTTACTCTTAGCTCTTCTTAGAGCTTGTCTTAATGCTTCCCAAGAATCACTTTTGTCATTCTCTTTATATTTTGGATCAATTCTACTCTTTATGTAATCTGCGCTTTCCTCTTTGGGATACTTTAACAAATAGGCAATTAATTTTAA
Source organism: Melioribacter sp. (assembly GCA_016841125.1). Taxonomy (GTDB): domain Bacteria; phylum Bacteroidota; class Ignavibacteria; order Ignavibacteriales; family Melioribacteraceae; genus JAENZU01. The sequence continues at coordinate 4,209 of JAENZU010000181.1, forward strand.
CCCGATGGTAACTTCCATCGGATTTAGTTCTCTCCCTTCAAGTTTAATAAAAACAAATTCCCCCTTCTGTATGAAAGAATTTTTAATTTCTGAACTGACAAAGTTGATTTGGGAAATTGCATATTTGTCTTCGATTAATCTTACTTGGTCGTCTAATCTGAAATCGTTTACGTCGGGTGGTTTTGTTATTTTTAGTTTCATCGAAACATAATAGAAGAAATAAATCTGATTTTTATCAAATTTCGTTAGAGCTTTTATCAACACGTTATTTGACATCTCGTTAAGAGCAAGTAGCAGTTGAAGAAGATTTTTTGCATTGTCTAAAATATTAAGGTTTTTTAATAACTTGTAAAATTCAAAACTAAGCCAAGAATAACTGAAGAATGTTCTATTCACAATGAGCATCATAAAGATTCTTTCAATGCTGGGTTTGACCTCACTTGTCATTGGTATCTGTATACTATTATTGGGAGAAATTTTTGCTTGACTTAGATTAGCTTTCGAACCTATAATAATCGTTTTTTGAATCTCAGAATTTTTTATTGCCCATTCATAGATTTCATCAAAGGGTCTCTCAGATTTATCGATATCAAATAGATAAATTGTGTGTTTAGCTTTCCGACTAATATATTGAGGAGAATTCTGAACCCATAAAGACCAGTTCAATCGCATAAAATCAAAAAGATCTAGTAATAATAATTCGTCTCCCTTTAAGAGATATATTATCTTTTCTTTTTTATTATTTATGATGTTTTCAATATTATCTAGTAGATTTTTATCAACACAATAAGTAATAAATCGAGAATTCACTTCATTTTTATTAAAACATTCATCAGCGTGATAATTCTCAAGAATTTGTTTTCTTAGTGAATTCTCTTTGTAAAACTTATGATAATCTTCAAAAATATTGCAAAAATGAACCGGATCATAAATGAATTTTTCATTACTATATTCTTCGTTAGAAAATATTGAATTGAACATGTAGATTTTTTTAGATGGAATTATTTTCAATAAATTTATGATCGTGTTACATAAGGAATTATTCTGTAGGTATATTTTGGGGAAGTAATTCTGCAATTTATTTAATGAGTGTGAATTGATATATTTTTCAATTTCGACGATAAAACTTCCGATTTCCTCGTCATTTTTTTCATTTAGAGATTCTTCAAACATCTCTTTTAATTTCTTTTCAATACCAGAGTATTTAAGACTTTTTGCATAATTAAATTTCTTTTCCTCAAACAATCTATCGACATCCATTATTAGCAGCAAAAGCACATGTTTAATTAACTTTTGTATAATACCCTCTAGACTTTTAGTATAATTACAAATTTCAATAGTAGAGTTTAAATAAAAATCAATTTCCTCTTGATGCTGCTCGTAAACCCCGTTTTCACAATACTCCATTAATCTAGTTCTTAACATTTCTTTTTTCAATGTGAACCCGGAGATTTCATTGATAATTATGCATTTATCAACCTCTCCGCTAACTCTGTCCATTTCATCAACTGAGAAATTTTTTATTAATGTATTGCAAATGGAGTCAAGCTTAACTTCATTATTCCAGTTGGTCCCCTTAGTAAATTTTAACGTGTTATTTTTGTAATTAATAAAATCTTTAGACTGTTGACTAAACTGTGATTCAATATCTGGATACGTTGATAAAAGAACTACCATGTTTTATCCCTTAGTTTCACTCTTTATCAAAATTGCGAAAATCATAATTCACTCCCAAATTCTTACCGAGAAATGAAATTCACTCTCATTTTTCTTGCGAGAATTGAAATTCACTTCCAATTTCCTTGCGAAAAATCAAAATCACTTCCAAATTTTTACCGAGAAATGAAATTTACTCTCAAATTTGTCGCGAAAAATGAAATTCGATACCAACTTTTAACGCGAAAATGTATCAATATAATCAGCTTTTTAAGCTAAGTTATTTGAGTATAGTAACTTACAAATTAATAAATGCCTTTATCTCTCTAATTTATCAATTATTTCTTTGAAATTAGCCAATCCGGACTCAAGATTTTCAACAATCTCCAGTGCAAGTTCATCGGGATCGGGAAGGTTTTCTGTATCTCCCAAACTTGCATCTTTCAACCAGAATATATCCAAGTTTATTTTATCGCGGGCGATTATTTCATCATAGGTAAATTTTTTGAATTGCTCTGTTTCTTTTCTTTTGAATCTATTTTTAAAATTGTAGCATTGGACAAAATCCTCTAGATGCGAATATTTCATCTGTTGAGTCTTGAGGGTGAAATGTTGGTTCGTTAGGAATTGTAGAGCTAGTATTCCTTTAAATAAATTGGCCCGCTGTTCCGGGGTTACTGCTGAATCGTCATGTAGCAATTAGGTACGACCTCACAAGTTTTTGACCCCAATCAATTTATCACATATAAAAAAATAGTGATTTGATCATGATAAAACAAATCACTAAAGTATAAAATGAGAGATGACTTTTGTAATCACATTTTTAGTCATCAGGCAAGTCGCATAAATCCATGAGATCCTCCAATTTTGTTAATAAAAAAAATGTGTTCAATTGTTTCTCCATATCATGTTAGAAACATAATGGAATAAAATTAATACGTTATTTAACTATCAATTTAAATATTATTTTGAATTAATCAACTTACTTCTTAAAATCTTTAAACTGGCTATTAATCGATAAATCCACTAATTGCAGATCAATTAAATATCCATTATTTCTGGGTATAAGAACCTTGTAATTACAAAACTAAACGAGGTTCTTATGTCACTAACT
>JAENZU010000182.1 GCA_016841125.1 Melioribacter sp.
CACAGATTATTATAAAAACGGGGATGATTCAGTGCGGTCGTTTTATGGACTTGTGCCCGAATCTATTAGCCACGAAGGTTACTCAGCCAAACCTATGCACTCTTATTGGGATGATTTTTGGACTCTCCGCGGATTAAAGGATGCAGCTGAAATTGCAAAGATATTAAGGATTCACAAAGATGAAATTTATTTTGCGAAACTGCTCGATACTTTTCAAACAAATCTTATGAATTCAATAAACTTAACGATGAAAAATCACAAAATAAAATACATCCCCGGCTGTGCAGAACTTGGAGATTTTGATGCGGCATCAACATCAATAGCACTCTATCCGGTTTTTGCACAATACATTTTAACGCCTGATGCAGTTGAAAACACTTTTAATAAATATTATGAATATTTCTCTAATCGCAAAACCAACAAAATCGATTGGATAAATTATACCCCATACGAAGTAAGGTTGATTGGCTCATTTGTAATGTTAGATGAAATCGATAAAGCAAAAGAGTTGATAGAATATTTTCTAAATGATCAGCGTCCTGAAGGCTGGAATCATTGGGCGGAGGTTGTTTGGCATGACAAAAGATATCCTGGATTTATTGGTGATATGCCGCATACCTGGGTCGGTTCCGATTTTATTAACTCATTGAGAAATTATTTCGTCTATGAAAACGAACTTGATTCTTCAATTGTAATCGGTGCCGGTCTCATGAATGAATGGATAAAATCGGAAGAAGGAATTGAGGTATCCGAAATGCCGACATATTACGGCAATATTTCATATTCAGTTAAGAAACAAGGAATCATAGTCTCAATAAAGATAGATGGAGATGTTCGGATTCCTGCAGGCGGGATTATTCTAAAAAACAAATATTTAATTCAGTCCGAAGATGAAATAACAATAAACGGAAAACTTGAAAGACTAGATGAAGAAATAAAAATTTCTACTTTGCCATGTAAAATAACTATTGAAGAGAATTAAAATATGGGAATTACGTTAAATGGAAAATGGTACTTCAGGCGAGATAAAAACTCAAAGTGTGATTATAAAAAAGTAGCGAAAGAGTTTGCTGACGGTAAAATCCAGGATCAGATGGGTATTCCTATAAATTGGCAGCTTGCAGGCTTGAACAATTTCAATGGAGCTGTTTGGTTTATCAGAAAAATATCGATCAGTAATGATGAAGATAAAAATCGCTTCAAAGTTTTACGATTTGAAGGTGTGGACTATTTTTGCGATGTCTGGATAAACGGTGAATATATTGGTAATCATGAAGGCTATTTTCAACGCTTCTGGTTTGATATAACTGAAAATATTAACGCAAATGAAAATCTTGTTGTAATTAAAGTCACGTCACCATTGGAGGAACCGGGGAAAGTTTGGCCGAACAGGAAGAAACTGATAAAAGGAATTTTCAATCATCACGATTGCAGACCCGGAGGCTGGGATCTAAAACATGGGCAGGATCAAAATACAGGCGGAATCTGGAACGATATCAGTGTTGATTTTTTGGAGGGTGTTTATTGTGATTACTCAAAAATTAAATCAATAGTTGGTTCGGATAAAAAAAACGCGAAAATTAAAATTGATATAAGACTCTACTCTTTTGCCGCCTCAGATACGATCAATAAAATTATATTTAAAATTATAGATAAACATGGTGTAGAAAAATCGTTACTCAAAAACTTAAAACTGAACCCGGGTAAAAATGATTTTACTGTTGCTATGACCATTGAAGAACCGAAGCTCTGGTACTCATGGGATTTGGGAGAACAGAACATATACAAGTTGATAGTAAGTTTTCAGAGTGAGATTTTACACGAGGCTAACTTCGGTATCAGGGAAGTCCAATTAGACAGCAATCAAAAATTTTATTTGAATGGTGATAAACTATTTCTGCGGGGTACGAATGTAATTCCGGATCAGTTTTTAAGTAGATTGACCGATGAGAAAATTAAGATGATCGTTCGATTAATGAAAGAAGCGAATATCAATGTTGTAAGGGTTCACGCGCATGTAAACCGTAAAGAGTTTTACGATGAATGTGATAATGCGGGTATCATTGTTTGGCAGGATTTCGCTCTTCAATGGACGTACAACGAATCCGAAGAATTTAAAAAGAACGCCGTCAGCCAGATTAAAGATATGGTACGGCTAAACTTTAATCATCCTTCTATTGCATTTTGGTGCTGCCACAACGAACCCGGTGAACAGATAGCGACACTCGATACTCTACTTTTTGACGCCGTTAAAGAAGAAGATGATTCACGAATAATAAGAAAAGCTTCGAACTTTGAAGAGCATCCTTACGACGGTTGGTATTGGGGAAAGAAAGAACATTTTGCCGCAGCACCGATGGGACCTTTGGTAACAGAATTCGGAGCGCAGGCACTGCCCGGAAGTAACTCATTAAAAAAGATTGTTGGCGGTGACCTTTATTCTCCTGATTACAAAATATGGAAATACCATAATTTTCAGTATGAACAGACATTTCAAATTGCGAAAATTGATTCCGGAAAATCAATTAAAGAATTTGTGGATAATTCGCAATCGTATCAGGCGGAACTTTTAAAGACAGCAGTGAATTATTACCGGCGTGAGAAAAACAGAAAGATTGCAGGCATCTTTCAATTTATGTTTATTGATTGCTGGGAATCGATTTCATGGTCGGTGGTAGATTTTTACGGAGTAAAAAAAGCAGGCTACTATGCACTTAAAGAATCATATCAGCCAATATATCTTTCGTTAAATTTATGGCAGGATACATATTTCCCAAACAGCTTGTTTAAGTTTGATATATTTATAATTAACGATATGCATACCACCTTCAAAAATTGTACGGTCAAATTTGAAATAAGTAAAAAAGAATTTGGAATGATAAACTTAAAAACAATAGAACGGGATTCGATTGAAAAATTTAATTGGGAAAAATTACGAATCTTTCTACCCGATAAATTAAAGACCGGGAAACATTCATGCAGTTGTAAATTACTAGATAATAAATTAGAATTGATATCAGAAACCTCATTTGTTTTGATGATTGAAAAAAAAATAAAGATTTAATATGAGAAGGTACAGAATGACTATGAAACATAGAATGAGCAAATTATTTCTTTTCACATTTTTGATAATTAACTCATTGTCGGCATATCCTGGTGAAAGCGCAATTGAATCGGATTCTACTTCGCCCGCGGTGCCGGTGAATGTGAAAGGATTTTCTTATGAAAAGAATTACGATGTTACATGGACTGCGAATAAAGAATCTGATCTAACAGGATACAGGGTATACAGATGGACCGGATCGACCTATTCGCTTTTCAATATAGTAACCAAAGATAAAAATTATATGTCGATCTATATCGGCAACATAGGCGCAGCTGATTCATTTAAAGTATCAGCCTATGATAATTCCGGAAATGAATCTGAAAAAAGCCCTTCCGTTTTTGTATCAACCCGTGCCAATTCTGATGAAGAATTTTTGGATATGGTACAGAGAGCTACTTTCCGTTTCTTTTGGAATCATGCTCATCCTGTTTCCGGTTTAACCCGTGAACGATATGGTTCAGGAAATACAGTAGCCGCAGGGGGATCCGGATTTGGACTGATGGCTTTAATTGTCGGGATCGAACGAGGATTTATTACGAGGGAAGAGGGGACAGAACGAATGCTGAAAATTCTCGATTTCCTATACACAAAAACGGATCGTTTTCATGGAGCTTACTCACACTGGTTCAACGGTGAAACCGGTGACGCAATTCCGTTTAGTCAATATGATAATGGCGGCGACCTGGTTGAAACAGCTTATTTAATGCAGGGAATAATTACGATCCGTAATTATTTCAATGGTACCGATTCACTGGAAGTTCAGATAAGATCTCTGGCTACACAAATTTGGGAATCGGTAGAATGGAATTGGTACCAGCGATCTCAATACAGCACATTTCTTTATTGGCATTGGTCGCCCAACTATGCATGGCAGATGAACATGAAACTTGTAGGATGGAATGAAACAATGATTACTTACTTGCTTGGTATTGCATCTCCGACCTTCGGGATACCGGCGAGCATGTATTATTCCGGCTGGGCGAGCGCTTCAAATTACTACAATGGAAATACATTTTACGGGTATAGACTCAATGTAGGATGGAGTTACGGAGGACCGCTCTTCTTTGCGCACTATTCATTCCTTGGATTCGATCCGAGATTTCTAAAAGATAATTTCACAAATTATTTCCAGAATAACAGAAACACTACTTTAATTCACCGTGCTTACTGTACGGCTAATCCTTATGCACACCCGGGTTACGACAGTCTATCGTGGGGATTGACAGCAAGCGATGACCCATTTGGATATTCCGCACATGCGCCTTATCAAAATGACAACGGAACAATCACTCCATCTGCCGGAATATCTTCAATTGCATATACACCTCAGGAATCGATTGAGCTCATAAAAAATCTATATCGTACTTATGGTTATAAAGTGTGGGGGGAATACGGATTCAAAGATGCATTCAACGTGAAACAAAACTGGTTTGCCGATAGTTATATTTCCATCGATCAGGGTCCAATAATTATTATGATTGAAAATTACAGGTCGCAGCTATTGTGGGATAATTTTATGGCAAATCCCGAAATCCAGACTATGATTGATTCAATTGGTTTCAGCCCGGATACGCTCACAAATGTCGAAGACCAAATTGATCTGCCGGATGAATTTATATTAAATGGGAATTATCCAAACCCGTTTAATCCTTCTACAATTATCGATTTTATTATTCCTCATCGGTCTCAGGTTAAAATTGAAATATATGATTTACTCGGAAGAAAGATAAACACCCTTTACGACGGAATGCTTGAGGCAGGTGAACACAAGATTGAATGGAACGCGCTGAATGATTTTGGCGAACATGTATCATCCGGAATTTATTTATACAAAATTTATCATAACAATAAATCTACAAACGGAAAAATGGTTTTGCTCAGGTGAATAAACAGATTATCAAAAAAATATTTTTGATTCTATCGTGTACGGTTTTATTCAGTTTTATTAAATGTACAGACACGAAGAAAAACCAATCTGAGCTTAACTTTTGGGCGATGGGTGTTGAAGGGGAGAAAGTAGCTGCACTTGTACCAGAGTTCGAAAAACAGAATCCCGGAGTTAAAGTTCACGTTCAACAGGTTCCCTGGACGGCGGCTCATGAAAAACTTATTACAGCATATGCCAGCGAAACTTTGCCGGATGTATTTCAGCTTGGCAATACGTGGATACCCGAGTTTGATGCTCTCAATTCAATTGAACCGTTGAATAAATTTATCTCACGCTCAACTTCTATTTCCGACACTCTTTTTTTTAAAGGTATCTGGGAAACGAATATACTAGATACTTCCGTGCTGGGTATTCCATGGTACGTAGATACAAGGGTATTCTTCTATCGAAGTGACATTTTGGAGAAAGCAGGATTCACGGAATTCCCCAAAACCTGGGCGGAACTTTATACAGCCGCAAAAAGGATTAAACAACTACCCGGTTTTGAAAATAAATATGCTTTTCTGATTCCGACAAACGAGTGGGTTCCTTTTATTGTTTTCGGGATGCAGAACGGTTCAACACTTCTTAAGAATAATAACACAACCGCCAATTTTTCAGGAAAAGAATTTTTAGACGCTTTCAAATATTTAACGCGCTATTATCATGAAGGCTTATCACCATCGAACATGCAGCAGGTACTTAATATTTATCAGGCGTTTGGTGAAGGATATTTCAGTATGTTCATCTCCGGACCCTGGAATGTATCAGAGATGAGGAACAGGCTTCCTGCCGAATTGCAGGGAAGATGGGCAACAGCACCGTTGCCTTCACCTGATTCTACCTACCCGGGAAGTTCAATCCCCGGCGGTGCTAGTCTTGTAATTAATAAAAATTCTGATAAGAAAGAGTTAGCGTGGAAGTGGATTGAATATTTATCCCAAACTGAAACCCAATTAATTTTTTACAAATCTGTTGTATCTCTACCTTCACTGAAAAAGGTTTGGGAAAATGTGATATTGAAAAATGATAATGTAATGAAGGCTTTCTATTTACAGTTAAATAACACGAAGCCGACACCGATGATACCCGAGTGGGAGCAGATAGTATCTTCAAAAATTCAGCAATATGCTGAAATGGTTGCGTTAAATAAAATAAGTGAAGTTGATGCGATGAAAGCGATGGATAAAGATACCGATAAAATTTTAGAGAAAAGAAGATGGATGCTGGAGAATAAATGAAATCGAAAACAAGCTTTAGCTCTCTCTTTTTATTTCTCGGACCTTCAATTTCTTTAATTGTAGTTTTTTTCTTTCTCCCCGTGATTACTGCGTTTGTTTTAAGCTTCACCGATTTTGATATTTATTCACTTGGCAGCTTGGAATATCTAAGATTTGTCGGTTTCGGAAATTATATCCAATTATTTAATGACCCGCTCTTCTGGAAAGCATTAATGAATACGTTTTATTTTGTGAGTGACGGCGGACCATTATCTGTTGCAGTTGCACTTGGTGCGGCAATGCTTCTAAACTCAAAACTTGTTAGATTCAAAAAAACTTTCCGGCTTATGTATTTTATTCCTGTTGTCACAACTCTTGTAGCCGTAGCAATTGTATGGCGTTACATTTATCATCCTCGCTTCGGTTTTCTGAATTATTTCCTAGGCTGGTTTGGCATAAACCCGGTAGATTGGCTCGGTGATCCTCTGTTTGCTATGCCCGCAATTATTATTCTGGCGGTATGGAAAAATTTTGGTTACAACATGATAATTTTTATTGCCGGACTCCAAAGTATTCCCGAAGATCTTTACGAAGCCGCCGATATTGAAGGCGCCAATGCGTGGCAGCAATTCAAGCACATTACATTGCCTATGCTTGCTCCCACTACATTATTTATTAGCATTACTACGGTAATCGGTTA
>JAENZU010000183.1 GCA_016841125.1 Melioribacter sp.
CCATTTATGGCTAAACAGCAGATTGTATTCCCGGAAATGAGTATCAGCCCCGATCCGCTGCTCCTCTCATTTATAGTAGCCGCACTATTCTTTGTGCTCGGCTATCTGATACACTGGAAAGTGAACATTAATTAAATCCTACACCTGCACGAGAGTATTGTAATTCCTTAAGTAAATTTGATTTGGGGAATGAAATTTTGGAAACCTCTAGAAATAATGATTTATGACCCACTCTAATATGCATATCTGCAAAATGATCAAACACATCGGGTTGAATTATTATAATTTAAAATACAAATTATTTGTAAATTCAAAACAATCTTTGCCCATGAGTTGGAAAAGACGACCCCGGTGGAAATGGAAAATAGAATTGAACATTTATTCAGGTACGAATACTCGAAAATTGTTGCCGCATTGGTGAGTAAATTCTCTGCTGCGTTAATAGATGAAATAGAAGATTCGGTACAGGAGTCACTACTGAAAGGGATGCAGATTTGGCAGTACAAAGATTTACCGGATAATCCCTCAGGTTGGCTTTACAAGACCTCCTACAATAAAATAATTGATACAATCCGCCGCAATAAACGCTCCACTGAATTCGATTATGATATTGATATACCGGATAATCAAGTAGATGCAGATGATTTTATTACTTCGGGTATCAAAGATCAGCAATTAAAAATGATCTTCGCTTGCTGCCATCCTTTGCTCGAATCAACCGAGCAGATAATGCTGAGTCTAAAATTATTGTGCGGTTTCAGTTTAAAAGAGATAGGGAGCGCACTTCTTAAGAATGATGAAGCAGTTAAAAAAGCTATCAGTCGTGCAAAGAAAAAATTCAAAAATGAAATCGGATATCCGGAGATCCCGAATGAAAATGAATTGAATGAAAGATTGGATGCAGTGTTGACAGTCATCTACCTCCTTTTCAATGAAGGATATAAAGCAACAGACGGAGAAAAACTGATTAAAAAAGATGTTTGTTTTGAAGCAATTAGACTTGCTGAATTGTTGACAGATCATGATACTTTTCACACCGCAGAACTCGATGCTTTAATAGCCCTTATGTATTACAATGCTGCTAGATTTAATGCACGAATAGATGCTGAGGGAATATTAGCAACTTTAGATAAACAGGACAGAACAAAATGGAACAAAGGGCAAATAGAGCTGGCAGGCAGCTACCTTCAGCGGGCTTCAAAATCGGAATTGATTTCGCGATATCACATCGAAGCAGCTATTGCGAGCATCTATTCCAATTCAAAATATGATGAGATTGATTGGGGATTAGTGCTGAAAATGTATGATCTATTAATTCAGATAGATTCTTCACCGGTAGTAAAATTAAATAGGATTGTCGCAATGTCAAAAGTGGTCGGTCCGGTAAAGGCAGATCATGAACTCGATAATCTGAAAGAGGAATCTGCTATTGAGTTTCACTATCTATTTTATACAATCAAAGCTGATCTTCAATCTCAGCTTGGTCAAATAAGTGAGGCTCTGAAGAATTTGCAAAAAGCCATTTCCCTTACATCAAATAAAGTTGAAATAGAATTTCTTAAACGGAAAATAATTGAACTTCATTCAATTGAAAAATAATTGTAAGCAATCACTTATGTGACCCTGCATTTTTGTTGCTCATTTTTATATAACAGCCTACCGCAATTGCAGTTTAGAATTATTCAACCAAAACATTATTAACTGCAACCTTTTTAAATTTATTTTCGTCTCTATAGTAGAGGCGGGAAGATCCTGCCGGATTATTTATAGGGGTTAAAATGAAACGATTGATAATTTTTCTTTCGCTCATATTTTTTACCTCTAGTCAAAATTTTGGACAAGCAAAAAAGAAGGAATTGACTAAGACAGATGTAAGCAACTTAATAATCTGTATTAATTCGGAAAATGAAGGTATTCGGAGATGCGGAGTTTATTTTGCAGGATATTACAAAGTCGACAAGACAGTTATCTCGCTCATGAAAATTTTATACGAAGATGATTGTGAAGAGATCAGAATGCTCGCCGCAAGATCTTTATGCAAAATTGGAGATACCCGCGGCTTGTTTGCAATTAAAAGAGCAGTTAAATTCAACGACCGCGATAAAGTAAAACAGCTCTGCTTTTTTCTATGTAATTATGAAAATAACGTTGCGCGCAGATAGATTTTTATAAATAAGAACGAAATATTGGAAATTAATAATCCGACTATTTTGCAAGGGTTTGCAAAAAAGTCTTGACTATTTTGCAATACCGTTTTATAAAATTTTGAATGTATCCAATAATTACATTAATAAATATTTGTATTACAATTCAGCGGAGGCTTATTATCGTCTGGTAAAGTACAAAAAATTCTAGTCCTCTGTTTGTACTGAGTTGCATATTTATTATTTTCTGAGGTTCAATCAAACACGGGTGTGCAAATGCGAAACTTCACGCTATTATTTTTAATCCTCATCATTAGTATCAACGCTCAAAAGCAGTTCAATTTTTTTATCAGCGATAGTTACAACCGGCAAATTAAAACTCCAAAAGATTATCTCGGATTTGCAAACGGTGAAAGACCTATCCGATATTCTGAGTCGATTGATTATCTAAAATACCTTGCTGCCGGTTCGGATAGAGTGGATATCGGTAAACATCTTGCGACGCATCAAGGTCGCGAGTTGTATTATTTGATTGTATCCTCGGAAGAAAACCAAAAGAATATATCCGGTATAAAAGAGAGAATAAATAAATTAAGTGAGCCGCGCACAACCAAAGAATCTGCCCTTAATGATATTGTAAACGGAACCCCTGCAGTGGCGATGATGATGTATTCAATACACGGCAACGAACTCTCAGGTGCCGATGCATCAATTCAATTGGCATATCAGCTTGCTGCCGGAAATGATGACCGCACAAAACAATTACTTGATAACCTCGTGATTATAATTTACCCGATGGAAAATCCCGACGGACGAGAGCGCTTTTTGAGTCAAGCTGAGCAATGGACAGGGGACGTAAAAACTGATGATGTTCAGAGCATGCCGCACAGCGGAACTTGGCCGACCGGGCGAACGAATCACTACCATTTCGATCTTAACCGCGACTGGTTTATTTTAAGTCAGCCCGAATCCCGCTCGAGGGTTGATCTTTTAATGGAATGGAAACCGCAGTTTGTAGTTGATGCCCATGAAATGGGGTCATACGGTACATTCCTATTCAACCCTCCGCGCGAACCGATCAATCCATATCTCGATAATAAAATAAGAGAGTGGTGGAAAACTTTCGCAAAAGATCAAGCGGATGCACTGGACGAATACGGATGGAGTTATTATACCAGAGAGTGGCTGGAGGATTGGTTTCCCGGTTACGGCAGTTCATACCCGAGTTATTTTGGCGCAGTAAGTATTTTATACGAGCAGGCGAGAACAGCCGGGTTAAATGTAAAAAAACCCGAAGGCACAACACTTACTTATGAAGAATCGGTGCAGCATCAATTTCTGAGTTCAATTGCAAATTTAACAACTGCAGCAAAAAACAAAAATGAATTGATGAAAACTTATTACGAAATACGCAAAGAAAGCCTTACGCCTTTTCACCCAAAAGGAGTAAAAGCTTATCTTGTTGAAATAAAAAATAATAAAACCAGGGCAGACTCTATGATGAAAGTACTTACTGCACAGGGGATTGAAGTTTTTGCCGCTGAAGAGGCATTTAGTTTGAATAATGTTAAAAATTATTTTGATGATAAAACCGGCAGCAGAAAATTTGATAAGGGTACGTTTATCATTCCTCTGGCTCAGCCGAATCAGCATTTGATTAATGCCGTATTCGATTTTGATACAAGATTGAGTACCGCATTTTTGAAAGAAGAACGCGAATCAATAGAAAAGGGGGAAGGTACCAGATTGTATGAAGTTACTTCGTGGTCATTGCCTCTTGCTTATGATGTAAGCGCATATGAAAGTTATAGTGATATCAGCGTCAAAATGAAGCCGGCGGATTTTTCAGAAACGAAAGGACTGCTAACTAACTCTAATCCTAAATATGGATTTTTAATTGACTACACTGATGACAAAGCTGTTGACCTTTTGATAGATCTGCTTGATAAAGATTTTAAAGTAAGATCAGCCAGAAAGGTGTTTAAGGTTGAAAATAAAGAGTATAAAAGAGGCACGCTGCTGATCAGAATTGAAGAGAATAAAAGCGGCATCGAAAGTGAGCTGAGAATACTTGCTGAAAAACATGGCGTTGATATCACGGGAGTCAATACTGCGTTAAGCCAAGCAGGGGCTGACCTCGGAGGCGGTGAATTTGAGCTTCTGCAACAACCCAAAACGGCTTTGTTTGCGGGAAGTTACTCGAGTGTTTATAATTTCGGAACAATGTGGTATCTGCTCGATCATAATTTGGGATTGAAAACTTCGGTTCTTAATCTAGATTATTTTGAGCGTTACGACTTGCGCAAATATAATGTGATAATTATGCCCTCAGTTTGGGGCAGCATGAAAAATTCTTTTTCGAAATCTGCACAAAAGAAATTAACCGATTGGATAAGTGACGGCGGAACACTCATTGCAGTTGAAGGCGCCGCTGCGTTTTTGGCTGATTCTTCTATCGGTATTTCTAGTGTAAAACTCAGAAGTCAGAATCTCGATAAACTTTATGATTATTTACAGGCAGTTGAAGATGAAGAAGCCATTTCGAAAATTGAAATCGACAGTGCAAAAATTTGGAGCAATGAAAAATTAAATTTCGATTCTGTAGATAATGAAAAATCTAAACTTGATGAGAAAGAGGAAAAAAAGAGAGATGCGGAGTTTAGAAAATTTATGCCGCAAGGGTCAATACTTAACGCAAAATTAAACGAGGAACATTGGCTGAATTTCGGTTTAAGTAATAGGCTTCCTGTGTTTTACTCAAGCGGTTATTCATTCCTCTCAAAACCACCGGTTCAAACTGCCGCACGGTTGGAAGATGAAGAGAATATCAGATTGTCTGGGTTACTCTGGCCGGAAGCTAAATACAGATTAGCAAATTCAGCTTACTGCACAAGGGAAGGTAAAGGGAACGGACAGATAATTTTATTTGCCGATGAACCGTTTTTCCGCGCTTATTTTCACGGAACCGCTCGAATGCTGTTAAATGCTATTTTACTGGGACCGGGATTCGGCACCAGTCAATCTGTAGATTTTTGATCAGTCATACTTAACCCACGGATAAACCGTGGGTTAATATTAAGTGAAGCTACTAATTTTTTCCATCAATTCATCAGCACGTTTTTCAATTTCAGCAGATTCTGTTCCCAATTCATTAATAAAACTGTTTTCATCTGCTCTGCCTCTTACAGCTTCAAAATCTGAATCTTTTACTGATTCATCACCGTCAATTCCAAATCCTATTTTTGCGAATGAACCAAACTCCTTTTGTGCGTCATTTGCAATCATATTATTTAATCGAATTGAGTTTGATTTCCAGTCAGACACAATTTTAAAAATTATCTCCGGAGTGATATCACTCAGCTTTGTTTCAAATGTTCTTTCAATTAAACTTGCGCACCAATCCCATTCGAACTGATCATACGATTGCTGAATATGTGTCAATTCATTTTGAATTTCTTCAAGCGAGTTAATGTCTGAACTTTCAATTTTCGATAGAAGCTTATCTATTTTGTAGTCGGGAGCTAGCAATCCGGCTAAGTCGTACCATTTAACCAAACCCCTGCTCGTATCGGATTGTAAAAGCGATTTAACTTCATCCCATGCAGCGTGTTCATTCAGTTCACTGATCCGCTTGATAAGACAATCACCTAAAAATATTTTTACTCCCATTTCATAATATTTACGGGAAGACTTAATTAATAATCTCTTGAGATAAATACCGTTATAGTTAACATGCTGTTTGCTTTTGGGAGTATTCTCATAAAGCGTATTCAATTCGTCAATGGCATTTACCATTTTGCCGACAATGTAAGGGCTGAATAAATCGAAGTTTATCAAATCCAATTTTGCAGTATCTTTTCGTCTGTCCCGCTTTTTCCATTTTTGGCTGTCGCGTCTTGTACCAACTGCAAATAAATTCAATGCAGGAGTAATGTAGCTTTTGCCTTCTTCTTCGTTGATATAGGAAAACGGCAGATTCGTTGTATCGAAATTAGTATAGTGCTTGCCTATAATTGTGGTAAACGGTGCGGTTCTGCAAGGCCAGAGCATATAGCTGAAAGATCCGGTTTTTGATCCGCGTTCTAAAATACCTTGGTGCAAAGGACCCAACTTATACATATGATTGCTTTGGTTTGTACCGCTGCCTGCATTATAAAATGAATAGTAACCGGCAATTAGAAGTGATGATTTGTGATGCGTAACAGTATACGGACCTGCGAACACCGAACATGCCTCACCGTGAAAAGCTTCGGAGTTTGCAAAGAAAGCTGAATTCTCAGCCGAATACTGTTTGCCGATTTTTACACCCTGTCCAATAAAGCAATGATGAAGTAATACCGCATCATCAATATCAGCACCCGAGAGTATGATGAAATTTTTGGCAATCACGTTACTGCCAATGAATACGGGATCTTCACTCGAACTTGTGATTGTACCATTAGTAAGGATTGACGCACCCAGTATTGAAGCGGATGAACCAAAATTTACATTTACAAATGTACCGCAATTTTCTATTCTGCAGCCTTTGCCCACAACCCCAACTGTTGATCTCCTGCTCAAAGAATATTCATCAATCATTTGTTCAAGTTTTTCAATTAAGATTTTGTTATGACGATAGAAAACAAGCATATAAGCAAGGTTTGCAGAAAGTTTATCAAATATTTTCAGCGTACGTCCGCCGCCCTCATTAACTATATCCAATTGAGTGCCGTTACCGAAAGAAGTTTCTCCTTCGACTAACATTTTTGCAACATTATTAATTATTGCACCATCATCAATTCTATAGTTGGATAATAATTTT
>JAENZU010000184.1 GCA_016841125.1 Melioribacter sp.
AATATTTAGGGACGGTGGTCGAACAGTCTGCCGTCCTTCATTTCATAAACTCTATCGGCTAATTTAACCAATTCCGGGTTATGTGTAACAATAAGAAATGTAAGACCTAAATCATTTTTCAGATCATTAAACATTTTATGAAGAATCTCGGAGTTTGCTGAATCAAGATTTCCGGTAGGTTCATCCGCAAAAATTATATCAGGTTCATTTGCAAGCGCCCTTGCTACAGCAACTCTCTGCTGCTCACCGCCGGAAAGTTCGGCAGGTTTATGATCAAATCTTTCATTCAGCCCAACAATATCAAGCAATTCATGCGCTTTAACCAAAGCTTGCGTTAAAGATTCACCGCCAATCATTCTTGCCAACGCTACATTTTCCGCCGCGGTAAACTCCGGCAGAAGATGATGAAACTGAAAAACAAATCCGATATGAGTATTTCTAAATTTCGAAAGTTTGTCATCGGAAAGAGAAAATATCTCTATATCTTTGAGTAAAACTTTTCCGGAATCGGGTTTATCCAAACCGCTTAAAATATGAAGCAGTGTACTTTTACCGGCGCCGGAAGCACCCACAATCTCCGTAATTTCATTCGAGGCGATCTCAATCGATATTTCCTTCAAAATATGCAGGCTCTGTTCTTTCGATTTAAAAAACGTTTTATTAATATTTTCTGCTTTTAAAATTATTGACATAAAATCATTCCCATTTGATGGCATCAATAACCGGAATTTTTGATGCTCGTTTTGCGGGGTAGAGTGATGCTAAAAACGTTAATAAAATAGACATTCCGCTTATTGCAATTATATCTGAAAATCTTAATTCGATAGGCAAAGACGCAATAATATATTTTGCAGGATCCAGCGGGTAAAAATTGTACTGAATCTGAAGATAACAAACTGCTAATCCAAGAATAGTTCCTGCCAAGGTTCCAATAAGTCCTATCAGCATTCCTTCAAACATAAAAATTCTTAAGATAGATTTATTCGTAACTCCGATGGCGCGAAGCACGCCGATATCTTTTTTCTTTTCAATTACCGACATGGTTAACGAACCCAAAATATTAAATGTTGCGACTGCTATTATTAGACATAGAATAATATAGGCAGCCCATCGTTCCAAAATCATTACAGTGTATAAATCCTTGTGAAGATCATACCAGGAATCAACTGAAAAAAGTGAGTTGTCCAATTTTGATTGAAGAATACTTTTTACTTCATCCGCATCCTCAATATCATGGAGACGAATTTCGAATCCCGTAAATTGATTTTTTAATCCCAAAAGCTGCTGCCCTGATTCAAGAGAAGTAAAAACATATTTTGAATCATATTCTCTATTGCTGGTTTCGAAAATTCCTGTTACGAGAAAATTCATCGTTTTGGGTAAAGAGAGATTAAAGACAGTCCGCTCCAAATTGTTGAATGATGTAACTGTTACTGTATCTCCGAGCCGCTTGAATAACCGCATGTGTATCGGTAACCCGATAATAATTTTGTCAATATCATCAGTGCTATTAATATCGAATTTTCCCGAGAATAAACTATTCTGCACACCCCAGGATTCTTCGTCAGCTTTCGGCGAAATTCCCTTTAAGTTCAGCACTTCGTAAGTATTATCACTGATGAGTACAACTTTTCCTTCAACAAAAGGGGAGGATGATTCAATCTCTTCCATTCCGTTTAATAAAATGTTGAGTGAATCTATTTTCGAAAATCCTTTTTCGGAAATTACCGTAATTCTTACGTGCGGATCAAAATTAATTAGAATTGATTTAACCAAAGATCCGAATCCGTTAAAAACCGAGAGAACAATAATTAGAGCTGCAACACCAATTGTTATGCCCGCAGTTGATAATATCGAAATTATAGAAATGAAATTAATCTTATGTTTCGATTTCAAATATCTTTTTGCGATAAAGAATTCAAACATTAGTCGAACCTCAATGCACTAATCGGGTTTATTTTTGCCGCAATCATACTAGGAATAAATGAAGCCAGCATGCAAAGTAAAAATGTAATTACGGATATCAGCAGATATGTCTGCCACTCAATAAAAATAGGAACTTTCGAAATAAAATAAACTGAACTCGGCAAGGATATTATATCAAAATCCCTTTGAATTATGCTTAAGGTTAATGCAAGCAGATTACCGGAAATTAAACCAATTAAAGAGCGATAAACGCCCTGGTAAAGAAATACTTTAACTATCTGTTTACGTATGGCGCCCAATGATTTTAATATTCCGATGGCATTTGTTTTCTCAAGTACAATCATAAGCAAAGTACCAACAATATTGAACACTGCAACAATAATTATCAATCCGAGTACCAAAGGTATCGGCGCTTTCTGCAATTCCAGCCATGTAAAAATATTTTGATGTACTTTAAATATTGTTCTTACGTAATAAGGATAGCCGAGAAATTCTGAAAGGTGATCCGATAGGCTGTCCACTTTTGAAATGTTGTTAAGCCGGATATTATAGCCGGATACCTCATTTTCCATTTCGAACATTTCCTGTACAACCTGCAGTGATGCGTAAATATTCACATCATCGTATTGTGCCATACCGCTTTCATAAATTCCGGAAACAATAAACTGCTGAATTAGCGGGGGATTCTGAACCGAAGGAGGTTGATTTTTTCTTAAACCGAAAATTGTAACTTTGTCGTCGATATTTATAAAGAGTTTATCGGCTAATTTTTTACCGACTACTAAATTTGGAAATTCGGAAGAATAGCCCAGATCAAATTTACCGCTTTGAATATAAGATTCTACCTGATTATTATTTTGCTCAGGATCCAAACCGATAATTTCAATCCCTTCGGATAAACGCTTCGATTTTAATACCCCGTATTTTGAAGCAAATGGTGAAACACTTTCTAAATTATTACCTAATTCATCTTTTATTTCTCCCATCACATTTTTGTAATCGGGTAAGTTTCTTTTGCCGAATGCGGAGATATAAATATGGGAATTCAATTTCACAATTTTTTCGGAAACCGCACGTTCAAAACCGTTTAAAACCGTTAATGCTATAATAACAACGGTAACTCCAAGGGCAATACCGATTATAGAAATAACCGATATTAATGAGATAAACTTAGAATCTCTTTTGGATCTTACATATTTGTTAGCAATAAAACGCGAAATTGACATTAGATAAATTTATAGTGAATAAAAAAATATGAAATAAAATATAAAGAAAATTTGACTAATTTAATCGGATATAATACATTAACAAGTCTATTTCTGATTTATATGTAAAAAATCTGCAAGCAGTTTTTCTCACGGATTTTCAGAATCAAAAATTGTTCTAAATTTCTTGTTTTTAGGTTTTACAATTTATCGGGGCGTAGTCTCGCATAAGCGGGATAAACTCCTTTTTAGTTAGCGCGTCCCGACTTTGTCGGGAAGGTCGCAGGTTTTAATCTTAAGATTTTAAGAAATGTTCTAAAAATATTGTTTTGAGTTTTAATTATCGGGGCGTAGTCCCGCATGAGCGGGATAAACTCCGCACCGGTTAGCGCGTCCCGACTTTGTCGGGAAGGTCGCAAGTTTTAATCTAAAGATTTTAAGAAATGTTCTAAAAATATTGGTTTTAGTTATAATTATCGGGGCGTAGCGTAGTCCGGTTAGCGCGCCTGCTTTGGGAGCAGGAGGTCGCAGGTTCGAATCCTGCCGCCCCGACAAGTTTTTTGAATTTGTGATTGAGTTATTAAGTTTACATTATAAAATGAGCGCCAGTAGCTCAATCGGATAGAGCAACGGCCTTCTAAGCCGTAGGTTAGTGGTTCGAGTCCACTCTGGCGTACAGAATTTACTCATTTTATATCGCTTACTTACAGAATTAAATGGTGGGCGTAGCTCAGTTGGTTAGAGCGTCTGGTTGTGGCCCAGAAGGTCGTGGGTTCAATCCCCATCGCTCACCCACTTCTTTTAACGAACGGCCCCGTAGTGTAATTGGTTAACACGTCGCCCTTTCAAGGCGAAGAGTACGGGTTCAAGTCCCGTCTGGGTCACAAATAAAAATTTACTTAATTTCGGCCCTATGGTGTAACTGGTTAACACGTCGCCCTTTCAAGGCGAAGAGTACGGGTTCAAGTCCCGTTAGGGTCACTAAGCTCCAACATTGTTGGGGCTTTTTTCGTTTTAAACATACCTATAAAATTTTCCTCAATTTTAACTTGACAATATTCCCTGGCTTTGATATGTTTACCATACATTTGTATGGTATTATTAAAATCAAACTGATCAATGTGACTTACGTGCCGAAGGTGTGCCAAATCAATTGATTAGTGATTATTGATGAATGATTATTTCAAATTATATTTGGGTGCAAAAATGGAAGAAGAAAATTTAGTTTTTTATATTACAAAAGAAGATATTCAAGAAGAGGCGATGCGTAGAATTGGCAGGGAAATTAGTGAAGAAGAATTTCATTTAGTTAAAAAAGGTTTAGAAGGTGGACTCTTGACTGGGATTCATATAGTTTACGGAGCTATTTTTGAAGAAATAAGTAGAAAGGATGTTTGATGAGTGTTCCAACCACAGAGATTTATTTGGGTGATAGTAAAGAAGTTTTAAAGAATATTGAAGATAATTTAATACATATTTATTAGTAGAGCATTGTAATGAGTTATGAAAGCATGATGTTAGAAAAACTTCAAATGCCTTCTAGAGAAAATGTAGAGAAGGTTTTATTAAAAGTATTATTTGAAAATAATGGAACGGTAAAAGAGTTTTCAAAAGATGAAAAAATAGTTGATATCATTGCTAACAAATTTGAACTATCAGAAAAACAAAGAGACGCATATTTAGAAACTATTTATCGTAAAGAAAATAGAGTTAAGAGATCAATTTTGTGGCATCGTTTGCTTTTTCGTGCTGCAGACTCTCTTGCAAAGAAAAAGTTGGTTTCGAGACCTACGAGTACAGTAAAACTTACAAACAAAAAAGAATGGATGTTAACCGAACTGGGTTTCGATAAAGTATTGAAATTATTAAATATTCCCAAAGCTCAAAAAGATTATCTCCAAATTAAATCTTATGAGATTCAAAAAATTGTTAAAAAGCTTCAAAAAGTTTCACGACCTTTGAACTATAATCCATTTACAGAGAAAAAAAGAAATAAAAGTTTGATTAAGGAAACTACTTTAAGATTAAGAGGCTTTAGACAAGCAGTTATTGAAGCATACGATAGTAAATGCTCGGTTTGTGGATTAAAGATTTATTCTCCTAACCAATTATCTTGGGAGGTAGAAGCTGCACATATCGTTCCGCATCATGTTAAGGGTAAAGATGATATTTTAAATGGCATCGCATTATGTCGTTTTCACCATTGGGCTTTTGATGTTGGATGGTTCACTTTGAATAATGATTATAGCATTCAAGTATCATCTAAAATAAAAAAAATGCCAGAAGATTTTGGAAAAATAGCTAGCTCTGAATTATTGAATTTTGCAGGAAATAACTCAATGATTTTTTTGCCTATAACAAAAGAGATGTATCCACACGAAAATGCATTAGAATGGCACCGCCAAAACATTTTTTTTCAATAAGCAAAATATTTTTATGAAAAATAGTAATTCTGAAAAAATCATCTACCAACTCACCGTTGAAGATATTCAAAATGTAGCAGTGCAAGAGTTGAATAGAGAACTCACTACGAAGCAAATTGAGAGTATAATCGATAAAGTTGCTGAAAACATTAACTGGTATGATGCAATCAGCAATGCTATTTTGTTAAATATTAAAGAATAAATTTCCTCAACTTTCCTCAAATTTAGCAATTCCACAAAAATTTTTAAATCTCATTTATTAAAAATTTCATTCTAAAAACTTTGTGTCCTTAATGAATAAACTTTGGGAACTTAGTGGTTAAAAGGAGTTTCACATGTCCAAACAACTAACTCAAATACAACAGCGTATTTTAGATTTTATAATTGAAATGAAAGTGAAGGGTTTTGTACCTACACTTGCCGAGATAGCAGATAAATTCGGGTATAAAAACAGATCGACGGTGCAGCAGCATCTGCAGGCAATTGAGAGAAAAGGGTACATTAAACGCAATCCCAAATTAGCGCGTGGCATTGAGCTTACGATTGAGGATAAGTTCTTTATTCCTCGTCCGATTCTCGGCGAGGTTGCAGCGGGCAATCCGCTTACAATTTATCCCGATGCGATCGATTCGATTGAACTTCCTACAATTGCACGCATGCCTAAAGACTCTTTTCTGCTTAAAGTAAAAGGGGATAGTTTGAAGGATGCGTACATTTTCAGCGGTGATATTGTGATTGTTAATCCGAATCTTGAACCGAACGACGGGCATTTTGTGGCGGCAATTTTGGATGATGCGGCGGTGGTGAAGAGGTTCTACAAAAAGCCGGACAGGATTGAGCTGCATTCCGAAAATCCGGAGTATGAGCCGATAATTATCGAAAGTAATTATCCGAGGTTTAAAATTGTGGGAGTGGTAGTGGGCATCTACCGCAGCATGGAAAGGAAAGTCGGATGAAAAAACGTGTAACCACAAAGAGCGCAAAGAAATAATTCAAAAAGTACACAAAGGGAGAATATAATGGATGAGAATCAATTGTCGAATGTAGTGATCGGGGCAGCAATTAATGTGCATAAAAGTTTAGGACCCGGATTATTAGAATCAGCTTATGAAGAATGCTTGTTTTATGAATTGAATCAGAATGGTTTATTTGTTGAGAAACAGAAGCCAATGCCGTTAATCTACAAGGAGATAAAATTGGATTGCGGTTATAGAATTGATTTAATGGTAGAAAGAAAATTAATATTAGAAATAAAATCGGTAGATGCTTTGAATGATGTTCACTTAGCCCAAACTTTAACGTATCTAAAATTAGCGGATTGTAAACTTGGGCTCCTAATAAATTTTAATGTGAAGTATTTAAAAGATGGAATTAAAAGAGTAAT
>JAENZU010000185.1 GCA_016841125.1 Melioribacter sp.
GGTGCCGTTAGACTAACACAAAAATTTTTCCCTGACTTTAAAGTAACTAAACAAAGAGTTGCCGAAGCCCGGGATTGGATCGAAGGCGGAATTTTCCATGTCGTGAATGAAGCAAAACAAATTGGTTTCGATATTACTATTGGCTCATCGGGTACTTTTTTATCTACCGCAAACATGATCTCAAATGCACGGAACGGAAATGGTTCGCTGCTTACAATCAATAATTTTCTCTTTACAGGAAGAGAAGTATCAAAATTAGAAAAGGAAATTCTCAGCAGAAAAACTCCGGAAGAAAGAAATAAAATTTCAGGTTTGGATGCAAAAAGAGCCGATAT
Source organism: Melioribacter sp. (assembly GCA_016841125.1). GTDB lineage: Bacteria > Bacteroidota > Ignavibacteria > Ignavibacteriales > Melioribacteraceae > JAENZU01. The sequence continues at coordinate 336 of JAENZU010000185.1, forward strand.
AATTCCTGCCGGTATTTTAATAATCTCCTCAATTATAAAAGAGTTTGGAATTAAGCAGATGATAGTTTCCGATTACGCTCTCCGCGAGGGAATTGTTATCGATACAATTCAAAAAGTTAAACCGGAAATAGGCGGCAGCAAACTTGCTTCAATACGTAAAGAAAGTGTTCAGCAGCTAATGAATTCCTGTAATTATTCAAAAGATCATTGCGTGCATGTTGCAGAATTATCCGCCAAATTATTCGATCAGCTGCAAGAACTGCATCAATTAGATAGCAACGCTAAAGAGTATCTTGAAGCTGCCGCAAAACTTCACGATATCGGTTACCATATCTCGCACAGCCAGCATCATAGGCATACTCAGTATATTATTAATAATTCTGAACTTTTAGGTTTCAATGAAAATGAAATTAATATTATTGCCAATGTTGCAAGGTATCATCGTAAAAGCCATCCTAAAAAAAGTCACAAAGAATATTCTTCTCTAACAGAAAAAAGTAAAGAGATAGTAAATAAACTTTCCGCAATTTTAAGAGTAGCGGATTCGCTCGATAGAACCCACAATTCTAAAGTATTCGATTTCAAAACCGAAATTTCTGAAAACGAAGTGGATATTCTAATAAATTATAAAGGCGAAAAACCCGAAATCGAAATGTGGAATTTCGGCAGGCGCAAATCTTTATTTGAATCAGTTTTTAATAAAAAAATAAATTTGGTGTTAAATTAAGTTTATACTTAAGAAATTACCGCAATTCATTTTATTTTTTGCATTTCAAAAGCGGTGTCTTTATATTTACAAATTCTATTTACTGAATAATATCTGATGATAAATTAATGGTTTACATTAAAGACCTTTCTAAACATGTTGGAGAGGAAGTTACTCTTAAAGGATGGTTGTACAACAAAAGATCCAGCGGAAAAATTAAATTTTTAATTCTTCGCGATGGAACCGGCTATCTTCAATGTGTTGCATTTAAAGGAAACTTACCTGAAGAGAAATTTGAATTAGCAGACACTTTTTCCCAGGAAACCTCTTTTGAAGTTACCGGTAAGGTTAAAGAAGAAAAAAGAGCAGTCGGCGGTTACGAATTAGATGTAACGGATCTCGATCTCATTTCTGCGGCAGAGAATTACCCAATCACTCCAAAGGAACACGGTGTAGAATTTCTGATCGACCACCGTCATTTATGGATACGTTCGCAGCGGCAGGTTGCTATACTTAAAATCCGCCATAGAATTGTAAAAGCTATTAGAGACTTTTTTGACGATAGAGGGTTCACACTTTTTGATCCTCCTATTCTTACGCCAAATGCATGTGAAGGCACATCCACCCTTTTTGAAACCGAATACTTTGATTTAGGGAAAGCTTATTTGACCCAATCGGGACAGCTTTATGCCGAAGCCGGCGCAATGGCTCTCGGAAAAGTTTATACGTTTGGTCCAACTTTCCGTGCCGAAAAATCTAAAACCAGAAGACATCTAACAGAATTTTGGATGGTTGAACCGGAAGCTGCTTTCTTCGATTTGAATGATGATATGGATTTGGCTGAAGAATTTTTAGAATATATCGTTCAAACCGTATTAAAAGATAATCAGGAAGATTTAAAAATATTAGAACGAGATACTTCAACTCTCGAAAAAGTAAAACGCCCGTTTCCAAGAATTAGTTACGACGAAGCTGTTGCTATCCTAAAAGAAAACGGTGTTGATTTTGAATGGGGCAACGATTTCGGCGGTGGTGACGAAACTATCATTTCATCCAAATTCGACCGCCCGGTTATGGTTCACAGGTATCCATCTGAAATAAAAGCGTTTTATATGAAAAGAGATCCCGATAATCCGAAAGTGGCTCTTGCTGTTGATGTTTTAGCGCCTGAAGGTTACGGCGAAATTATCGGCGGAAGTCAGCGCGAGGATAATTTAGATTTGCTTCTTCAAAGAATTAAAGAGCATGAGTTACCCCAAGAATTTTTTGAATGGTATCTTGATTTACGAAGATACGGCTCGGTGCCGCATGCAGGTTTCGGGCTGGGGCTCGAAAGAACTGTCTCGTGGATTTGCGGTTTGGAACATCTTAGGGAGGCAATCCCATTTCCAAGAATGATTTATAGGAATACACCTTAGGTATGAATTTAGAAATTATTCTTTTTATTGTTTTAGCTTTAGTTGCGGTTGTTTCTTCGGTAGCGATGATAACACGCCCGCACCCCGTAATTAGTGCAGTCTTTTTAATATTGAATTTCTTTGCACTGTCCGGATTATATCTTTTACTCAACGCTCAATTTATCGCGGTAGTTCAAGTTATTGTCTACGCCGGTGCAATTATGGTTTTATTCCTATTTGTGCTGATGCTTTTAAACACAAATAAAGAAGATAACATTTTCAAACAGAATAAAGCTTTAAAGATTTTTGCTATCGCGATAGCTGTTCTCATATTTGCCCAGGTTGCATTTCTAATTTTCTTTTCATCACCATCTGATGCGTTGAACTCTCAAGTAGCAGAAAGTGTGCAGTCGGGTACAATTCAGCAGATCGGCACAAAACTTTATACGGATTATATTTTACCTTTTGAAGCAGCAGGCTTTTTATTATTAGCAGCAACAATCGGCGCCCTGGTTTTATCAAAAAAGAAATTTGAATAGAATATGACTTCAATACCTTTAGAATATTATTTGATTCTTAGTGCCTTCATGTTTTCTGTGGGGGTAACCGGTGTTCTTATTAGAAGAAACGCTATAGTAGTGTTTATGTGTATCGAGTTAATGCTGAATTCAGCAAATTTAACTTTGGTTGCTTTCTCATCTTTTCTCGGAAATCCTATTGGTCAGGTTTTCGTATTTTTTGTAATGACTGTTGCTGCAGCCGAGGCTGCCGTCGGACTTGCAATTATAATTGCAATTTTCCGGAATAAGTTAAGCGTTAATATTGACGAGATAAATATTTTTAAGTGGTAATCAATTAAATGATCGACTATATCTATCTTACGGTTCTGCTCCCGCTGCTCGGATTTTTAATTAACGGGCTGCTCGGACCAAAAATTAAAAATGAAAAATTAATCGGAATTATCGGTAGTTCTACAGTTGGTATTTCATTTCTCGTTGTTCTATTCGCGTTAATCCAAACTGTTGGTTTACCTGCCGATCAGCGGACAAATGTAGTTGAACTTTTCACCTGGCTAAATGTAGCCGGACTTAATATTAAATTTGCTTATTTAGTAGATCCGCTTTCCCTTACCATGGCGATGGTTGTTACCGGCGTCGGATTTCTTATCCATGTTTATTCAATCGGTTACATGCACGGAGATAAAGCGTTCTGGAAATTCTTCGCATATTTGAACCTTTTCATTTTCGCAATGATGAATTTGATACTGGGCGATAATTTTGTAGTACTCTTCCTCGGATGGGAAGGCGTAGGGTTATGTTCATATTTACTAATTGGATTTTGGTACGAGAAGAATTTTGAAAAGGGAACTGTTCCGCAAGCCGCTAAGAAAGCTTTTATTGTTAATAGAATAGGTGATTTTGGATTTCTGCTCGGGATGTTTCTTATTTACTCTACTTTCGATAGTTTAAACTTTTTAGATGTATTTTCTAAAGCCGAGTATTTCCCTGTTTCCGAAGCAACATTTGGGCTGATCGCAATATTTTTATTCATTGGAGCTAAGGGAAAATCTGCTCAGATACCTCTCTTTGTTTGGCTGCCTGATGCGATGGCTGGTCCCACACCGGTTTCAGCATTAATACATGCCGCAACAATGGTGACAGCCGGTGTTTATATGGTTGCAAGAGCATCAATAATTTTTGCATCCGCACCTGCGGTTATGACAGTTGTAGCGGTTATAGGAATGCTTACTGCATTTTTTGCGGCAACAATTGGACTGGTTCAAAACGATATTAAAAAAGTACTTGCTTATTCAACCGTTAGTCAATTAGGTTATATGTTTCTTGCGCTTGGTGTCGGTGCATTTTCAGCCGGTATCTTTCATGTAATGACACACGCCTTCTTTAAAGCACTCCTCTTTTTGGGTGCCGGTTCCATCATTCACTCAATGCACGAAGAACAGAATATCCAGAAGTATGGTAATCTGAAAAAATATATGCCTAAAACATTTATCACTTTTGTTATTGCGGCATTTGCAATTTCCGGTTTCCCCGGCTTGTCCGGATTCTTCAGCAAAGATGAAATTCTCTGGTATTCTTATGCTAACGGAAATTTATTCTTTTGGATTGTTGGAGCAATAACCGCGGTGCTAACGGCATTCTATATGTTTAGGCTGGTTACACTAACGTTTTTTGGAAAAGAAAGATTTAACAAAAGTGAAAAACATCCTCATGAATCCCCGGCAGTAATGACCATACCTTTAATGATATTGGCATTTTTGGCAGTGGTTGGCGGGTACATCGGCATTCCTGAAATCTTTTCCGGTGAGCATGGCAATGTATTCCATAATTGGCTAATGCCTGTGTTTGCCGCAGCCGATAGAAAAATGGCTGTTTATGGGACACATACTCATTTAGAAGAAATTGTTTTAATGGTAATCTCGGTTGCAGCAGCGCTTGGAGCTATTTACGCAGCGTATATCATTTATACTAAAAGAATTGAAGTTGCTAACAAAACTGCTTCCAAGTTGAAAGGATTGTACACTACACTGTTTAATAAATACTATGTAGATGAAGCCTACGAATTCGCTGTAATTAAGCCAATTCAAAAAGGTTCTGAAAAATTATTGTGGAAATTTTTTGACGTAAAAATTGTTGACGGAATTGTAAACGGAGCGGCAAGTTTGGTTGATGTTGTCTCATCCGTAATTAGAAAAATGCAGACGGGAGTAGCCCAGTTTTATTTAATAATTATGTCTTTGGGTATAGCTCTTGTTTTATTCTGGATAATATTAAGTTTATAATTTTATGGAACAAAGCGCCTTACTAACATATCTTATTCTTATTCCGTTTGCAGGCAGTATAATTCTGTTTGCCTTTAAAGAAAAGCATGCCCAATTAATCAGGTGGTTCGGATTATTTGTGAGCGGATTGGCATTCATACTTTCGCTGGTTATCTACTTTTCATTTGATGCTGCAAAACCCGGATTCCAATTTACTCATAAGGTTTTATGGATTGACAGTTTAAATGTAAGTTATCATGTCGGTGCAGACGGCATATCCGTTCTATTAATATTACTAACTACATTTATAACACCTCTTACTTTACTTTCTTCGTGGAAAAGCATTCAGAAAAAAGTGAAAATGTTCACCATTATGATGCTCTTTTTAGAAGTCGGTATGCTGGGTGTGTTTATGTCGCTTGACATTTTCCTTTTCTATATTTTCTGGGAAGTAATGCTTATCCCGATGTACTTTATAATCGGTATTTGGGGAGGCGAACAAAGAATTTATGCATCGGTAAAGTTTTTTATTTACACGATGTTCGGCAGCCTGCTGATGCTTGTTGCAATTATTTGGCTTGCCGTTTATGCATCTGAAGTCACCGGGTCATTTACAACTGATTTACTCGAACTTTATAAAATTGGACCAACGATTGCGAGGGATACTCAAAACTGGATGTTTCTTGCCTTCTTGTTAAGTTTCGCAATCAAAGTACCGTTGTTCCCTCTGCATACATGGCTGCCCGATGCACACGTTCAGGCGCCGACTGCCGGTTCGGTAATATTGGCAGGAGTACTGCTTAAAATGGGTACGTACGGAATGCTGCGCTTCAATTTGCCGTTGTTCCCACAATCAGCAATGCAGTATGCACCTTTCATTTCGGTATTGGCTGTAATTGGTATCATTTACGGCGCTCTAGTTGCAATGGTTCAAACAGACATGAAAAAGCTGGTTGCTTACTCGTCAGTTTCTCACCTTGGTTTTGTTGTATTAGGGATTTTCGCTTTAACAGAAGAGTCAATTCAAGGCGCAGTAATTCAGATGGTAAACCATGGTCTATCAACAGGCGCATTATTCCTTTTGGTTGGTATTGTTTATGAAAGAACTCATAGGCGTGAAATTTCCTATTACGGAGGTATCGCTAAACTTGTACCTGTTTATGCAACTGCCATGATGATTGCTTCTCTATCATCTATTGGTTTGCCCGGCTTAAATGGTTTTATCGGTGAGTTTTTAATTTTATTGGGATCTTTCAAATCGCAATCATTAGACAGTTGGTGGTTTGTTATCTTCGGTGCAACCGGAGTTATCTTTGCCGCCGTTTATTTATTATGGATGTACGAAAGAGTTTTCTTTGGCAAAGTTACAAATCCAAAACTGGAAAGTGAATTGACTGATTTAAATAAAAGGGAATTACTGGTTCTCATTCCAATTTTTGTTCTTATAGTGTGGATAGGAATTTACCCGAGCACTTTCCTAAATTTAACTGAAGTTTCAACGCAGTCAATTTTGCAGCATGTTAGTTCGTTCACTATTAATTTACTCAACTAACGTAATGAAAAGAATTTCTATTAAAATATATACCATCATTATTTTACTTTTCCTCAATAGCAATATTCTGTTTGCGTCGGAAGGGAATGCCAATATTGAACAGTACTGGTATATTGTTTTGCCTTTTGTCGCGCTTTTATTGATGATAGCAACC
>JAENZU010000186.1 GCA_016841125.1 Melioribacter sp.
GCCGAAGAACCGTTATATAAAGAGCATAGAAAGGTTGTTAGTGATTCAATTGCAGAAATGAGAAATTTCACCAATTCTACTATCGGGTTCACTTCAACAATTTCAAAAGAAAATTTATCTATTACTCAACAGGACGATTTAAGGAATATTTCTAACGAGGGTAAAGATATCAGAGCTTTGCTTGGTGATCTGAATGAATTATTAAAAATATCTCATGATAAACCAAACTCTCCTTTAAAGGAATTTGATCTTAAGATTTTGCTGCAGGATTTGATAGAGCTTTTCAATAAAAAAAAGGAAATAAACCATAATGAATTTAAGTTTGAGATTAAATCTAAACATTCTTTTAATGTTCAAACAGATGAAACCAAATTAAGATACATATTGAATACTCTTCTTTCAATTTGCAATGCTTTTACCAATGATGGTCTTGTTTTTTGCACCGTAAATCTTCTATCGGAAAATAAAATCGAATTGAAAGTATCCGATAACGGGTTCGGAATTTCAGCTGAGAAGAAAAAATCACTTTGTGAACCATCTGTTTCTATCAAAATTCAAGAATTTAGTAAAACTAATTTAACAGGAATAAGTCTATTATTAGCCGAAAAATATATAAATGAGTTGGGTGGTGAGTTAAGTTTCAAAACTGTGCCGGGTAATGGTACGGAGTTTACCTTTTCAATTAAAGGAAAAGTTACTTCAACTTTGGAAACAGCCATGAATGAACTACCAAAACCAGAAAAAGAAGCAAAAGTGCTGCTAATTGAAGACGATTACGCAACAGTAAAACTTCTAACAAATTATTTACAGAAATGGGGTTATACTCCCGTTGTTGTTAATAATGCCGAAGATACATTCAAAAAAATTAGAGAAGAGAAATTTGTTGCTGCAATACTTGATATTGAACTCCCCCACTATAATGGATTAGAACTTTTAAAGAAAATTCATGAAATACCTGAGGGTAAAAACCTTCCGGTTATTGTATCATCAGTTGAACATGAAGAGCAGAAAGCATTTTTACTTGGAGCTGTTGAGTATTTTGTTAAACCGATAAATTATAAATTTTTGGTTGAAGTACTTCAAAATTATAAACTTAAAAAAAATTCCAATGTGTTATGCGTTGATGATGATTTTGCCAGTTTGAGTTTAGTGAAAGAAGCTATTCAAGATGCCGGCTTCAATGCTATAGCTGAAAATATTTCAGCAAACGTTTTGGAATCGATAAAAGATAAAGAGATTGATCTTGCAATTGTCGATTTGGATATGCCTTATCCCAACGGATTTGAATTGATCAAACAAATAAAAAGTCAATCTCGTTTTGCTAATCTTCCAATAATAATTTATACCGGAAAAGAAAATTATGCCGAGGATTTAAAACAAATTGACGGAATGTTCGAAGGTCTGCTGGATAAGAAAAGTACTAGTTTCGAATCTTTAGGCGAAACAATTAAAGGTATGATCAATCGTTACGAAACAGTTCCCCCGGTTGAAGAAGTGATTGAAAAGGAAGATGTAATAAAAATTTTGCTTGCAGAAGATTACAAACACAGTCAGATAATAGTAACAAGAATGTTAAAGAAAAACGGTTTTGAAAATATTGTTGTTGTTGAAAACGGTGACGAAGCTCTAAATTTTGCTAAGAAAGAAAATTTTAATTTGATACTTATGGATATGCAGATGCCGATAATGAATGGTTTTGAAGCTACTCAAAAGATTAGAGAAATTCCAGAATACAAAAACATACCTATTATTGCACTAACTGCATTTGCAATGAAAGGCGACAAAGAAAAATGTTTGGATGCCGGAGCTACTGATTATATTCCAAAACCAATTGACGGTAAGGAATTTATTGAGAAAGTAAAACAATACACATCTCAAAAATAAATTCTCCCCTTTTAATAGAATAATTTACATTAAATTTTTGAGGTCCAATGATTAGTGATATTTATCGTGTACGATTTGCACCAAGCCCTACCGGCTATTTACACGTAGGCGGTTTAAGAACCGCACTCTACAATTATTTATTTGCTAAAAAAAACAATGGGAAATTTGTACTTAGAATTGAAGATACCGATCGTAATAGATTAGTTGAAGGTGCCGAAGAGAAGTTAATTGATTCACTTAATTGGAGCGGTTTAACTTTTGACGAAGGTCCCGGAAAAGAAGGAGAATTCGGACCCTACCGTCAATCAGAAAGGTTAGATATTTACAAAAAGTATTCTGACCAGCTTATCGCTCAAGGGGATGCTTATTATTGTTTCTGCACACACGAACGACTTCAGACTTTACGTGAGGAACAACAAAAACAGAAATTACCGCAGGCAAAATATGATAAACATTGTCTGCATCTTTCTAAGGACGAAGTTGCGAAAAACTTAGCGGACGGAAAATCTTATGTTGTAAGATTGAATGTTAAACCCGGATTACCCGTTGTATTTGATGATGCGGTGAAAAATAGAGTTGAGTTCACTACCGAAGTTATTGATGATCAAGTATTGATCAAAGGCGATGGTTTCCCAACATATCATCTTGCAAATGTTGTTGATGATCATTTAATGAAAATCACACATGTTATTCGCGGAGAAGAATGGTTAACCTCAACTCCAAAGCATGTTTTGCTTTATAACGCTCTTGGCTGGGAACTCCCAGTTTTTGCGCATCTGCCCCTGCTGCTTAATCCCGACAAATCAAAGCTGAGCAAACGGCAGGGCGATGTTGCTGTTGAAGATTATCGAGATAAAGGATATCTGAAAAAAGCACTAATAAATTTTGTGGCATTACTCGGCTGGGGTCCGCAGGACAATCAAGAAATTTTAGCTATCGATGATCTAATTGAAAGATTTTCACTGGACCGGGTTAACAGTTCCGGTGCTGTCTTTAATGTTGATAAATTAAATTGGCTGAACGAGCAGCATTTGAAACTCACTGATAAAAATGAACTTCTCGATTTATTGAAACTGGAACTGGCTGATTCCGAATACAAAGATGTTAATTTAACTGACACCAAATTATTGATGATCATTGAATCGATGCTGGAAAGAATCACTTTTGTTAAAGATATAATTACCGGCAGTTCTTATTTCTTTGAAGCTCCGAAAGAATATGACGAAACTGTTATTCAAAAACAGTGGAAAGAAAATAGTGCTGATTTGTTAAAACAGCTAAAAGCCGAATACGAAAAAATTAACGACCCCGTAAAAGAAGATTATGAAAAATCACTTAGAACTGTTGCTGAAAAAAATGAAGTCGGAGCCGGTAAAATTATTCACCCTCTCAGATTAGCGGTTTCGGGTGTCGGCGGCGGTCCCGGGGTTTTTGATATAACAAATATCATAGGTAAAGAAGAGACGATAAAACGAATAGAAGCAGCAATTGAAAAAATTAAACCGGCAAATTAAATGGATAATGCAAATAACGAAAAGCAGAAAAATTTTATTACGGAAATTATTGATGAACATCTGGCAAGCGGCAAGTATAACAAAGTAATTACACGCTTCCCTCCCGAACCAAATGGATATCTCCATATCGGGCATTCAAAATCGATTGCTTTAAATTTCGGACTTGCTGATGACTACGGCGGAAAATGTAATCTTAGATTCGATGATACTAATCCAAGCAAAGAGGATATTGAATACGTCGATTCAATCAAACGCGATATTAAATGGCTAGGTTTTGACTGGGAAGAAAGAGAGTATTACGCATCGGATTATTTCGATACACTTTACGAATACGCCGTTAAACTTATCAATAAAGGAAAAGCATACATTGATTCTTCCACAATGGATGAAATTAAAAATATGCGCGGAACCCCTACCGAGCCAGGAATTGAAAGCCCATACAGGAGCAGAAGCGTTGCGGAAAATCTTGAAATGTTCCAAAATATGAAACTTGGAAAATATACTGATGGCGAACATGTTCTGCGCGCCAAAATTGATATGAGTTCCCCGAACATGAATTTACGCTATCCAATTCTATACAGAATTCGTCATGACTCACACCACCGTACAGGCAGTAAATGGTGTATTTATCCAATGTACGATTGGGCTCACGGGCAGTCTGATTCTATTGAGGGGATAACTCACTCAGTCTGCACTTTGGAATTTGAAAACCACCGCCCTCTTTACGATTGGTTTATCAGAGAGCTGGAAATTCATCACCCGCAGCAAATTGAATTTGCACGATTAAATCTCAATTACACAGTGATGAGTAAACGTAAATTGCTTCAGCTCGTGCAGGAAAAATATGTCAGCGGTTGGGACGACCCGCGAATGCCCACAATCAGTGCATTACGACGAAGAGGTTATACTCCCGAATCAATTAGAAATTTTGCCGAAAGAGTTGGAGTTGCTAAACGAGATTCAATTACCGATGTGGCATTGCTTGAATACAGCATTCGCGAGGACTTGAACAAACGTGCCCAGCGCGTTATGGCAGTTTTAAATCCAATTAAATTAACCATTACAAACTTACCCGATGATTATTTCGAAGAACTTAATGCAGTCAACAATCCTGAAGATGAAACAATGGGAAGCCGCAAAGTACCATTCTCAAATTCACTCTACATTGAAAGAGAAGATTTTCAGGAAGTTCCGCATAAAAAATTTCATCGTTTGTCTCCTGGCAATGAAGTGCGGCTCCGCTATGCGTATATAATAAAATGTGAAGATATAATTAAAGACCCTAAAACCGGAGAGATTACAGAATTACTTTGCACCTACGATGCTGAAACTAAAAGCGGTTCCGGCAAAAGCGATAAAAAAGTTAAAGGTACAATTCATTGGGTCTCGGCAAAACATGCTATAAATGCCGAGGTCAGACTTTACGACCGACTCTTCACAGAAGAAGATCCGCTTGGTGATAAAGAAAAAGATTTCACCGAATTTATAAATCCTGAATCTTTAAATGTAATTAGAGAATGTAAATTAGAACCATTCTTAAAAAATGCGGAACCCGGCAGCAGATTCCAATTTGAAAGGCTTGGCTATTTTTGTGTTGATATTAAAGACAGTTCCGATGATAATTTAGTTTTCAACAGAACGGTTACTCTACGCGATACCTGGGCTAAAATTCAAAAGAAGAATAATTAGCCTTCAATTAAAACTTGAAATCCTTCAACTTCAGGAGGGCCTATTAGGCAGTCCTGAAGTTTCTCAATTTGTGCATCAAAGTATCCGCTTCTTTCATTTGCCACAGCATTGGAAATATCATTCCAATAAGTCATTGATAAAAATTTACTTTCATTTGGACGTGATAAAAAATAAGCGCCTTTATAGCCCTCTTGTTTTTTTGCTTCCGGAATAATATTTTCTCGATATATATTTTCCGCTTCTTTTTGTTTTTCTCTTTTGATGTAAAAAGTTGTAATTCGTGCGTACATACTAACCTCTGCAATATGAATTTTGCTTAAAATAAATATGATTTACTAAACTATCAATCTGTAATAAATAAAAATGATCAAGTTGAATATTATCTAATAATTTTATTGCTAAGAATTACTAAGTTTTATATGTTTGTAGTTCTTAATTTTTAAGCCGAAGTGGCGAAATTGGTAGACGCGCTGGACTCAAAATCCAGTGGGGCTTACACCTCGTGCCGGTTCGAGTCCGGCCTTCGGTACCAAAACCCGATAGATTTTCTGTCGGGTTTTTTAATTAATTAGGGCACGGTTATGTTCACAGTTTATGCAATTCAAAGTTTAACTAAAAAATATACTTATGTTGGATTTACTTCTAATCTTGACTATAGATTACGCTACCATAATAATGGCTGCGAAAAAGTCGGTGTAAATTCGAGCTTGCTTACATTTTGTAAGCTTGCTTACTTTATGTAAGATTGCTTAAAAGATGCAAATTTGTCTAGCGAATCTACGTTTAATTTCCCAAGACAATTAAATTACAAAAAGTAAGTGCGAGCTTCTGTAAAAAAAAAGAGGCTATCTCAAATAGCTTCCATAGTATTAACCCACATTTTCAAATGTGGGATTAATAGCAAAAAAAAAATTTTAATAACCGTTTTAACGGTTTTTGATACTTCTCAGACAGTTTCTTTTTTTTTGAATATTCACTCAAAAATTATTTCACGATAAAAGAAATTGCTGTTCCGCCACCCGTAGCCAGTTTTAAATCGATGGAATCTGAATTCTTAACATCCTTTTCTATTATTTCAAAAGCGGTCGGATTTTTATCCCAATGTGAATCTGCAGCATCTTTATAAATGGTAGCTTTATAATTTTTATCCGGATTAAGAAATGAAAGATCAATCTCTAAACTTCTCCCATTTTCATCTGTGACTGCACCGAGAAACCAATTATTACTATTTTTATCCTTTCTGGCTATAGTTACATAATCACCAATTTCACCGTTTAACACCTTTGTTTTCTGCCAATCAACCGGAACATTTCTGATAAATTGAAAAGCTGGATGCCCCTCATAATTTTCAATTAAATCAGCAGCCATTTGAATTGGACTGTAAATGACTATATATAAAGCCAGCTGATGCGCAAGTGTAGTATTTACTTGATTGTTCTTTTTCCATTTATCGAATTTAATATCAAAAATGCCGGGTGTATAATCGATGGGACCTGCCAGCATTCGAGTAAAAGGAATAATTGTAAGATGTTCCGGAGGATTACCACCGTCGGATGACCAGGCATTCCACTCCTGACCTCGCAATCCTTCCCTCGAAATCATATTCGGATAAGTTCTTCTAATTCCTGTCGGCTTAATCGGTTCATGAGCGTTTACCATAACTTGATAATCGGCAGCGGTTTCCAATACTTTTCGGTAATGATTTACCATCCATTGACCGTGATGATATTCCCCTTTGGGAATAATTTTTCCAACATATCCCGTTTTTACGGCATGGATTCCAAGCCTTTTGCAAAGAGCAAAAGCGGTATCTAATTGCTGCTCGT
>JAENZU010000187.1 GCA_016841125.1 Melioribacter sp.
GTCCGTCTGGTCCAATCCCTCCGAGAAATAAATCGATACCCCCAACGCTCTTAATCTTCTCTTCATACCTTTCACATTCAGCATCTAAATCTTTGGCGTTCCCGTCTAAAATATTAATGTTTTCATCAGGTATATCTACACGACTAAAAAGGTGATGATGCATAAAATAATGATAACTTTGAGGATGATCTTCAGGAAGATTAACGTACTCATCCATGTTAAAAGTTATCACATTCTTAAACGATACTTTCCCTTCCTCATAAAGCTGAACTAAATTTTGATAAGTTCCGATTGGTGATGATCCTGTTGGAAGCCCCAATACATAGGGTCTATCCGGAGTTGGATTAAACTTTTTAATTTTTTTGGCAATGTAATATGCAGTCCATTTACTTAATGCTTCATAATTTGGCTGAATAATAATTCTCATTTTAATTATCTCCTTTTTATTGGCTAAATCATAATTTTTGAATCTGCAACAAAGCAGCCTTTACCTTCTTCGAGGACAATAAGCGGATTGATATCCAATTCTTTTATTTGAGGACAGTTAACCGCCAGCATAGATAAGCGCTGAATAGTTTCTACAATACTCGCGATATCGTTGGACTTACTCCCTCTTACTCCTGTTAGGGTTTTATAAGCTTTGATTTCTTTGATCATTTTTTCTATTGTAAGATGGTTTATTGGAGCAATTCTAAAAGATACATCCTTGAAAACCTCAACGAAGATACCTCCTAATCCAAACATAACTACACTTCCAAATATGGGATCATTCTTCAGTCCCAGAATAACTTCTTTTCCCTTATCAATCATTTTTTGTACAAGCACACCTTTAATAACTGCATTGGGTTCATGTTCTTTTACATTACCGAGAATACTTTTATAAGCTTTTTCGGCTTCCTCTTTCGAGTTAATATTTAGAACAACCCCTTTAACATCAAACTTGTGTACAATTTCTTCAGAAATTATTTTCATCACAACAGGGAATCCGATCTTATCGGCGATATCCGCCGCCTCTTTTTCTGAATGTGCTATTCCATTTTCAACAACCGGCATTCCAAAAGCATCCAGTCCTTTTACCGCTTCATCTTCCGTTACAAAAGTTTTACCCATCTTTTTCGCTTCATTTAAAATGGAATGTGCTTTAGTTATATCAGTATCATCAAAAACCGTAGCAGGCGGATTTTCTTCCTTTAAATTTTCATTAAAATTGTATGCACTCGAAAAAGCTCTGCTCATTGACTCCGGCAATATATAATGCGGAATTTCATGTTCCTGCAAAATGCTTATTCCTTTGGCAACATCTGTCTCACCCATGAAAGAAGTATAAACCGGTTTATCAAATGACTTGGTTACAGAGCATATTTCGCGGGCAATAGTTTCAATATCTGTCATCGATTGGGGAGTGAGAATAACAAAGACCCCGTCAACATTATCATCCTTTAGTGCACTTGTTAATGCAACATTGTAGCGGTCTGCGCGGGCATCGCCAATAACATCAACCGGATTTTTAATGTTTGCGGTTTTAGGTAAACTCTTCTTAAAAATGTCTGTAGTCTCATCAGAGAATTTTGCCAATTCCAAACCTTCATTAATTGCGGAATCTGTTGCTAAAACTCCCGGACCCCCGGCATTTGTAATTATTGCAACTTTATTCCCTTTGGGCATCGGCTGGTAAGCCATTGCGGTTGCTATGTTAAACATCTGTTCAATGTTATCGCAACGGATTATTCCTGCTTGCTTAAGCGCTGCGTCACAAATATCATCGCTGCCGGCAAGTGAGCCGGTATGAGAAGCAGCAGCGGCGGCACCCGCAGTGGTGCGTCCTGATTTTAGCGCGAGTATTGGTTTTCCGGTTTCAGCAATAATTGTTTTTGCTGCTTCCATTAATCCGGGTCCGTCACTTATTTCCTCGAGGTAAAGCAGAATTACTTTTGTTTTTGGATCATCTTTTAAATAGTAGAGAAGATCAATTTCGGAAATATCGGCTTTGTTTCCAAAGCTCACGAATTTCGAGAATCCGATATGCTTTGCCTGAGCATAGTCTAATACTGCGGTACAAAGCGCACCGCTCTGCGAAAGGAATGCAATGTTTCCGGGCTGGGGCATCTTTCTGGCAAACGATGCATTGAGTTGTGCGGACTTATCTGTGTTTATCACGCCAAGACAATTTGGACCAATGAACGATATCCCATACTTCTTCGCAATTTCTTTTATCTGCTCTTCTCTTTTTATTCCTTCGCCGCCTATCTCTTTAAATCCTGCTGAAATTATTATTGCAGCTTTTACCCCTTTTTGACCGCATTGTTCAAGGGCTAAATGGCATACGGAGCTGGGAAAGACAAGTACGGCAAGGTCAATCGGGTCATCAATATCTACAATATACTTAAACGCTTTTACACCCTTGATAGATCTTTCTTTGGGGCTTACGGGATAAACAATTCCCTGAAAATCATCTTTTAAAATATTTGCTAGGAGATCGTGCGGAACTGTTCCGGAAACACGGTTGGCGCCAATAACCGCAACCGATTGGGGATAAAAAATATAATCAAGGTCTTTAACTTTTTGCTCTTTATAAGAACTCACTACACCTCCAACGGTTTTTTAATTTAAGTACTGTGAAATAAAATCGGCAGCCTCCGAAACCGTTTGAATTTTTAGTGCGCCCTCTTCTTCTAATTCGATATCGAATTCTTCCTCAAATGCGGCAACCAGCTGAACACTCTGGAGCGAGTCTGCTCCGAGATCAAAAATGAAATTAGCATCATCACTTATTTCATCATCTGTTTTTAATACTTCGGCGGTAGCTTTTTTCACTCTTTCAATAACTTGAGCTTTTTCCATTTTTTCTCCAACTATTTTTTTAATAGAATTCTTAAAATTTAAACGGATCTCATTGCAATTATTTTGTATTATTTCAATTTGAAAAATTCACCCCGGGAAGAATACGGCTTCTAAGCAAATTAATGTCTTCACTGATTGATTAAATCAATTTGAACTAATCAAAAAACAATTTATTTGCTCTATTTAATTCTTAAAAACGCCTAAAATACTCCGGTTTGTGAAAATGTATAATTTGGTTTCCGTTTTTTTATTTTGTAAAAATCTTTAATTACGTCTTTACAATTAATTATATATAAGATTTTGGAGAAAGGATAAACGGGAGTGTATTCGAGGATGATCATTAATTCTAAACTATTAGATTAGAGAAAAATTCACTAATTCAACTTAAAGTATTTTTAGGATTCCTGCAAACCAAATAGTAAATGACTTTTCTAAAGTCGTCTCAATCATGAAAGAGTTATACTAAAATATCACTATTCTAATCAGTGATCCTCTTAAAAACATTCAGCGCGCCCTGAATAACTGCAGGGGTTCCCTGTCCAGGGAATACAGTATCACCTACCATATATAAATTTTTAAAAGGTGTTTGATTCGGCGGCATTTTAAGAATACTCTTTTTGATTGAATGCGGAATTCCTCCTACGAAACCTTTGTGTCTATTTGTAAAAAATTCAAAAGTTTCCGGAGTGGCGGTAAGTAAGTACATTTTTGCAGAATCTTTTAATTCCGGGAATGATTTGTCGAATTGCTGCAAAATAAATTCTGTCGCTGCAGACTTTCTTTTAGCATACTCATCTTTACTTATATTCAGCCAATTGTCAACGTCCGTGTGTGTTGAAATTGTGATGGTTTTCCAACCTTTTGGTGCCCGCTCAATATCGTCTTTCATCGAGAATGTCACAAAAAAGGATAAAGCATTGCAGTAAGGTATTTGTTTATCGGTATGAATCTGATAATAAGTTGTTGGCAAATCCACATTGGTTTCTATTGCAAAATTCAGAACAAATGCACCCCATGCTGAATCAAAATAGTCAGCCTGCCTGCTGAAATATTGCCGGATTTTTCCATGAGTAATTTTTGCCATATTCCAAATAGGAATATTTGATACTACCGATTTAGATAAGTATGCCTTTCCTTTATCGGTTGTAATCTTGTATCCATCATTGGACTGTTTTATATCTGTTACAGTCTGCTTAAATAAAATTTCTCCCCCGAACTCTAAAAACCTATTCTTAATTAAGTCCGCCGGTTTGTACATTCCGCCGTATGGGTAATAAGTTTCGGATGGATATGCCAATCCCATAGCTGAGGTTAAAAATGGCGCCTCAAACCTTGTATTTTGGGTTGTAATCAGTAATTGTTCATCCAGAAATTTTAAGAAATTTCTATTGCCGGCAACGTTATATTTTTCAATTGCATGCTGAACGTTTTGAAAAAATGCAGGAAGTAATCCAATGGCTTTTAAGTTTGAAGGTTTAACCGCCGACATGTAATCCCCGAAAGTTTGAGGAGGAAGTTTATAATTGTTCCTGCTAAACTCCCATGCTGTGGAATCAATCTTAAAGATTTTCTCCCAAAATTTTTTCTGGTTTGACGAATTAAAAACTCGTGATGCTTCTTCAATCCAAGCTTCTTTACCGGCATGTCTTATGATATTGCCGTTTATGTTTTTAATGATCAAACCCGGGTCTACCTTTTGTAATTTGGATTTGATATTCAGATTGTTAAATAAAATTCCCAAAGGTTGATTAGAACGAACTCCACTAAAAGTTGTGGCTCCTACATCAAATAAAAAATCTTTTCGTTTTAAAAAGGAAGCGCATCCTGCAATTGCAATGTGAGATTCTAAAATTAATACTCTATAACCTTCCTTTGCCAAGAGTGACGCAATAGCTAAGCCTCCGTAGCCGGAACCAATTACAATAAAATCATACATAATTATTTGAGTTTACATGATAATTTTTGAAATACCATTCCGGCTCCATCCTATTTATCTTTAGTTTTATCAACGAAATATTTAGTTTGCAATACAATTGTTAAAACGCTTGAGGTTCCAAATATGTTCAAAAAATATGCATCTATTTTAATTATCATTTCTATTTCCGTTTCCTTTTTTGGAATGATGAGTTCTTCACCCGAAGAGGGAATGTATCCTCTTAGTGAAATCCAAAATATTGATCTTGTGAAAGCAGGATTAAAAATTGATCCGGCTGAAATTTACAATCCGGATGGAATTGGATTAATTGACGCTTTAGTAAAGGTGGGAGGCTGCACAGGCTCATTTGTTTCTGAAGAAGGACTGCTTGTTACAAATCACCACTGCGCTTTTTCATATTTAAGTGCGGCTAGCACACCAGAAGAAAATTATCTAGAAAACGGATTTCTTGCAGCAAATAAAATGGAAGAAATTCCTGCCAACGGACTTACCTGCAGAATAACCGAATCGTATGAAGATGTCTCGGATAGAATTTTATCTACAATTAGCGGTATCGAGGACGTAATTGAGAGAAATAAAATAATCTCTGAAGAAATTAAGAAAATAGAAGATGAAACTTCGGATCCTAAAAATTCGATTGAAACAGAAGTTGCCGAAATGTTTATAGGCAAAACATACATTTTGTTCAAGTATAGAATGATAAAAGATGTGCGGCTGGTTTATGCTCCTCCGCGTTCAATCGGCGAGTTCGGCGGAGAAGGCGATAATTGGGTTTGGCCTCGTCATTCCGGTGATTTTACCTTCATGCGTGCTTATGTTGCCCCTGATGGCAGCGCTGCTCAGTATTCATTGGAGAATGTACCTTATCGACCTAAGAAATTCTTGAAGGTAAATTCAAAAGGTGTTGGCGAAAATGATTTTGTTTTTATTTTGGGATATCCCGCAAGAACTTACCGCCACAGACCTTCTCAATATCTGGAATATCAATATGACTATCAGTTGCCTTATATCCAGTATTTCTACAGATGGATGATTGACGTAATGAATAATCTGAGTGCTGATGATCCGGCTCTTCAGCTCAAATATGCCCCGACGATTAAAAGTCTTGCCAATACCGAAAAAAATTATCGCGGTAAAATTGAAGGCATTAGAAAATTAGATTTGATTGGTAAGAAGCAGTCCGAGGAAGAGGAACTTCAGGCTTATATCGAATCGAAGCCGGAATTGAAAGAAAGATATGGATCATTATTTACAGATTTGGATAAAGTATATGAAAATGTTTTTGATCAGGCTGAAGCAAATTTATGGTATTCGCAGCTTTTCAGAAGATCGGAAATTTTTATTGTACTGAGCCACTTGATGGAATATGCGCATGCTTCTCAAAAACCGAATGATGAAAGACCCCCCGCATTTAGGGATGACAGAGTTGACAAAACTAAAAGCAGAATGGTAGAATTAATGACCAATGCAGATGTGGCATTTGAAGAAATGCTGCTTAACCGTATGTTTTTTGATGCGCTTAATTTTTACGAAACATCACGGATAAAAGCTATAGATGAAATTATTAAAGAGGGAGATGCCGATGAAATATTGCCGGAGTTTGTTTCTCTGATATTAGATTGGACTGACCCCGCAAATGAAAACGGGCTTGCTAAATATTTGATCATGGAACCGGCTGAAATTTTGGATTCAGAAGATCCTGTAATTCAATTCATAGACCAGCTTCTAAAACAGCAGGCATATTTAAGGTATGAAGATAATAAAAGTGAAGGACAACTTGATATTCTGTATGCCAAATTAATTGAAGTAAAGAGCATGTGGAAAAATCAAAATTTTGTTCCCGATGCAAACCGCACATTAAGACTTACGTACGGATATGTTCGAGGTTATTCTCCGGCGGATGCAGTAAATTATTCGCCAATGACGACACTCGCAGGTGTAATTGAGAAAAGTTACCGTGGCGGAGAATATGAAATTCCCGATAAGTTGAGAGAGCTTTATTTCGGAGAAGAATCGGGAAATTATTATAATCGGATGATTAATGGAATTCCGGTAAATATCTTGTACAATACAGATACTTCAGGAGGTAGTTCCGGCAGCCCGGTACTTAATGCTTATGGCGAGCTGATCGGA
>JAENZU010000188.1 GCA_016841125.1 Melioribacter sp.
CTCCGGCATCAGCAATTCCATCCTCGTCTCCATCCAACGTATCTTCTATTGTATATTCAACAAATGATAAATTTGGAGTGAGATTAATATTTATTGAATTAGATATATCTAGTATACTATTTGTTCTTCCTTGTATCAGCTTCGCAAATCTTTCTTCAGTTGATTGAGTCGGATCATCAGTTTTCATTAATGAGAGCGCACCGGCAACAATCGGTGATGCCATTGAAGTACCACTTAAACCTTTATATCCTCCATTCGGGAATGTACTTTCTATATTCACACCCGGCGCCATTATCTCATAGTTATGATTATAAGAATTTCCTACTACTACCGGACCAGAGGGATCATAGTTTGAAAAAACAGCTCTCGATCCACCGCTTGTTGAAGCCTCAACTCCAATGACAAAGGCATAACAAGCTGGATAATGAGGAAAATAAGGAGGAGCCGGCGGGAAGGGTGGATCAACTTTGTATCCATCATTCCCAGCAGCAGCAACAAGAACAGAGTAAGCATAAGCATTTTCTAATGCTATTTTTACAGTTATACTCTCCCCATAACTCCCTAAACTCATATTGGTTACCGTTGCACCGTTATCCGCTGCATACTCTATTGCCAATGCCAAGTCACTGCTGTTTCCCGTTCCGCTGCTTTGCAGCATTTTTAACGGCATTATCTTAGCATGCCAGTTTATTCCGCATACTCCAACTATGTTATTACCCTCAGCTGCAGCTATCCCAGCTACATGTGTGCCGTGACTGTTATCGTCATTCGGGTTATTATCGTCATTCACAAAATCCCAGCCTCTTATGTCATCTACATATCCGTTAGCGTCATCATCAACTCCATTATCGGGTATCTCATTCCAGTTACGCCAAATATTATCATCCAAGTCCGGATGGTCCCAATCCACTCCCGTATCTATTATTGCTATTATCTGGGTTGTGTCTCCAGTCGTTATATCCCAAGCTTCCGGTGCGTTAACAGCATCAATGTGCCATTGGTCTCCGCTTACATATAATGGATCATCCGGGTAGGTGGCATTGGCGTGAAAGTGATAATCGGGTTCTGCATATTCTACATTTTCTGCATTGTTTAATATCTCAGAGAGTTCTTTTGCGTCTATCTCTTTTTCGTATCGTATTTTATATATCTTATCTAGCCGACCCACTTCATGTTCTCTTCCGTAGTAATCTTTGAACATTCTTTTGTTTTCCGGCGGCTTTGCATTTTTGAATAACTGTTCCATTTCCGTGATTTTATGCTCGGCAAATAAGGCATCAAGCTGGGTTAATCCGGTTGTTACATTTCCGACACCTTTGCCTAAGGTTTTTGGTAATTCGGTATCATCTGTAACTTTAAGCAGTATAACGTTTGGCTCGTAAGTGATATCGTAAGGATCTTGACGCAGTACTGACTGCCCCACAGATATGTTGATTAACAGAAACGTAAGAATATTTATTAGTAGAAGTTTTTTCATTACATCCTCTTTAATTTTATTTCAGCAACAACATCTTCTTAACATCCACAAAATCACCGGCTTTTATACGGTAGATGTAAACACCGGTAGCAACTTTGCGGCTAAAGTCGTTTGTGCTTTTCCACATTACTTCGTGATAGCCGGCCGGCTGCTCGGCTAAGTTATAGGTTTTGATCTTTTGTCCGAGAATATTAAATATGGTGATCGTTACATTCTGAGGCTCCGGTAATCCATACTTTATGCGTGTCTCCGGATTGAACGGATTCGGGTAATTCTGGTAGAGTACGTATTCTTTGGGTAAAAGTACTTCAGAACTATTGGATGTTAAATTAATTAGGTTGCCATCTGCATCTGAAGCAACAATATTTTGGATACTTAATATTTGACCCTGCTGCAATCCAAATAGTTTTCCTTCTCTACTATTTAGGGCTTTATTCTTATAATTAAAAACTACAATGTCTAAAGTGTCTTTGTTATATCTATGAACGAATTCCATTCCGTTTAATAGTTCACCGGTAATAAGTTCGCTGTTTTCAATATTGCTGCCCACTATCCTCAGCTGCAAAGCAGATAATCTCTCCGCTCCATTTAGGATCAAATTCCCATTCTCAACTATTAACTCTGCGTTTGAAGATTTGCCACCGTTAGTTTTAGGAATAGACTGACCCATAACAATATTGACTGTTGATACGATATCTAAAACATTTATTACACCGTTACTATCAACATCGGCAGCTTCAAAAATAAAAGGCTGAGGATTTTCGTTCAGTAAATAACTCACAATAGAAACTAAATCCAGTACGGTAACAGTTAAGTCACCGTTTGCATCTCCGGCGCTTGCAGTAAGAGCGGTTGAACCAACAACTTTTGAAAAGTCGCTTTCAGAAAAATCTGTTTTAACAACTGTGTATTGATAATAATAATTATTTCCCGGCACAACGTCATAGTCAACATAGGATGTGTCCAGTATCATTTCCGTATTGATTATTTTTGCATCTGTGTAGGTTGTATCGGTTAGGTTTGTAAACCGGTATAGATTATAACCCAACAGATCACTTACATCTTCGGGTATTTTCCAATCGAGTTCTATTTTACCGAGACCGGCTATGGCGTTGAATTCTGTTGAACTTAATCCTGCTGCATCTATTACAAACTCAAAGCGCTGGTCTTCTATTGGTATCTCAAAGTCTTCAGTATCTCGCGCATCTGCTACTCTTATTCTGTTTATACCATCTCCGGTATGTAGTTGAATAGTTTTGTAAGCTGTCCATATCATACTGTCTGCAGACCAGAAAGAGGAATCTGTTACTGCTTGCTGGTTATATGGTTCTCTTACACCAAATGAAAGTGAAGGTGTGTAGTCTATATCCATCGGGCGGTTAAAATATACATCAAAACGGTGTTCTCCCGGTCCAATTGGGTCAAGTACCTCGTCTTGGGGGTCAATTCCATCTACCAATACTTTCCAGACTATGCCGTGGGAGGAATCGGAGGGCTGATACATGATCAACTGATAATCTAACATAGGTAAAGAAGAATTATCGAAAAAATCAATTATTAGTTCATCCAACAACTCATTTTTTGTTGTTCCTAAATAATTCGGTTCAAGTTCGATAATATTTGAGTTTCCACTTACACCAAATTTAGCCCTTTCATTTAATATTAAATTATTATATTTATAATTAGGGTAATTCCTACTCAACCAAAATAAAGTTGTATAATCAGCACGACGGCACCCTATAACGTTGTTGTACTCAAATAATGATGTGTTATCAAAATAAAAACCACTTGCCACCACATTTGAGAAATTGTTCATATAAACTAATGCATCGGTCAAAGTAAGGCGATCGTCATCGGCAATAATATTGCGAAACTCTGAATTATTCATTTCATAAACACCATCAAAAAAGTTCCTAGTGATCACATTTCCCTTAATTGATTCAAAAATACAATAGGAAATAAAATAATGTTCAGTATATAACCTATCATTTGTTAGAGGTGAACTCATATTTGTAAATTTGCAATAGTAAAAGGAATCAATTTCTGCTTGCTTAGTAGTTCTTTTAATTCCAATTGAAAAATTATCCGAAGTAAATTCAATTAAGTTATTCTTTTCCCCAATAGCTTTAATTTTTCCCTTTAAATCTATGGTTCTATTAATAGTAATTTTTGTCCCTGGTAGAATAATCAATTCGCCATTTTCGGTAATCCTAAAACTACCTGAAACTATCCAATTTTTATCTGGAGTTAAAACCAAAACTGAATCTATCATTCCAACCAATTCAACGCCGTTTTCTACATTGAATATCATCTCTTGCGTTACTGTATCAACTGCTCCTTCATGCCATAAAGAAGCTTGAAAAACAATGTCTCTATTATGCTCAACGCTTGGATCAATCTTAATTTTTAACGGATTAGTTTCATTTGTTCGATGTGCATAAGGGCTAATACTTCCAATTAAAGCATTATCCTTAAGAATTGTGGCAGTTGTTGTATCTTCAAATTCACCAAACTCAATCCCGCACCAGACAGAATCTATTTGTCCCCAAGAATTTCTTATATCAAACCAAAGCTCTATTGTTTCACCTGCATCAGTTCTTTTGTCACCATCACCATCAAGAGTATCAACAATAGAATTTGAAACAAACCATAAAGAAGGTTTTGATTCAATATTTATTGCATCAAGTAATTGAATATGACCACTTATTGTATTGATAAAATTACCCCAAATAATTTCCTGGGATTGGCTTGGAAATAGATTCTTAATAAATAGCGAATGCTCCGGAAACCAAAGGGGCAGACATTGAAGTCCCATTATAAGCACGATAATTTCCGCTCGGAACCGTGCTAATTATATTTACACCCGGAGCCTTTAATTCATAATTGAATAACTCACTCCACGATGAGTAAACTGGTCCATCAGAGTCGTAATTACTAAATTCCGCTTCATTCCCACTTCCGCTAGTAGCTTCTATTCCCAAAACATATGAAAGGGCTGCTGGATAAAATGGAACGGCTTGAATTTTTACTCCTTCATTACCTGCTGAAGCAATTAGTATTGAGCCTGCATATGCACTTGATAATGCATTTTCCATTGTTGCTGAGCGAAAAGTTCCACTGAAACTCATATTTATTACATCTGCGCCATGTTCACTTGCGTAAACTATCCCTTCAGTTATTGTTGCGGCGTCTCCTCTACCACTGCTTTGAAATACTTTGATAGGCATTATCTTAGCTAGCCAATTAACTCCGGCAATACCTATTCCGTTGTCTGTTTCTGCGGCTGCTATACCCGCTACGTGTGTTCCGTGGCTGTTATCATCCGTGGGGTTATTATCATTATTTATGTAGTCCCATCCTCTAATATCATCAACAAATCCATTTCCATCATCATCAATTCCATTGCCGGCTATTTCACCGGGATTCTGCCAAATTTTATTCTGCAAATCGGGATGGAGCCAATCTACACCGGTATCAAGTATTGCAATTATTTGGTCAGCATCTCCCGTAGTACTGTCCCACACAGCATCTATTTGGCATGCGGGAATACCCCACTGCTGAGAATAAAGAGGGTCGTTTGGGGTTACATTGTTAATACCGGAGATTCCATCGGGGGAAGAAGAATATTCGGAGTTCATTGGTTTGTACTCGGGATTATTATCTAACCATTCAATCAACTCTTCTTCGGTTAATTCCGGAGAAACCGGTTCATCTTCAACAATAGAGTAGATGTAATTTGGTTCCGCGTATTCAACTTCCGGAAGTTCATTCAGTTCATCAATCAGTTCAAAAACCGATCTTTGTTTTTCTTCCGATAATTTTAATTTATGGATATTATGGAGTGAAGGTCTTTCAAAAGTATAACCGTTAAATGTAGTAAAGGTTTCTTTATCAACTCTTCTTTTAGCTTTTGGGAACAGTTTATTTACTTCTGCAACTGAATAATTTTGAAACAGCGCATCTACAGAAGCTATGCCGGTAACTGCTAACCCATTGCCGCTTTTACCCAGCACAGTATTAATTTCATCTTTGAATTTAACCAGCACTTCCCCTTCAACAAATTCTCCGTAACCAATCTGATCTTCTAATTTAATAACCTCATATTCTGTGTTGTCACTGCCATTCGGCGGGCAAGTTGGGCAATCATCATTTTGAGCAAGCGATATACTACTAAAAAGTAATAAAAGAACCAGTAATCTTTTTATCATTTAATTTTCCTCACGATTATCAATTTATTTTTATTTTATACTTACTTCAGTAGAATAATTTTTTTAATATTTGAATTTTTACTGTCATTTATTGAGAGCAAATAAATGCCGGATGCCAAATTTGAAAGATCTATATTTTCTTGATTATAACCTTTTGACTTCGGGATTAATTGTTTTTTGAATATGGCTTTTCCCAGTATATCGTAAACAGTCAATTTTTGCAATGTTTGATTATCGGCATAATAATTAACATTCATTGATCCGTTGAAAGGATTTGGGTAAACCGAAATACGTTTTTTTTCATTTAATGAAGTATTCTCATCTTCAACTTTTGTCGTTCCGGATATTAAAAGACTGCCATTTACTATTTGATTGAGAACATTCTGAGAAGAGGAGTTTGATAAAGTTGCATTTTCCAAATTTATATCAAAATTTCCCGGGGTGTCTCCTGCCCTACATAAAATTGAAATTATCGGAGCCGTTGAATTGGGTATTGAAGTATTAGATAACGAGAAACATAATACTCTTATCACCCCGGTTTCAATTTCGCTGGAGGAAACAGTATGATTTGCAAGGGTATTAGAAACAATAATTGAATTTTGAAATTCCACATTCCCCGGCAATTTTAAGTCGAATTGGAACCCAACTATAGAATCTTCTGCTGATAAAAATACTCTTTGAGTAAATAATTGATTGGTTGTTACTGATGTATCTGAGAGTATTAATGAGTTTTGTGCAACACTTATTCCACTTAATAAGAATGTAATAAAAATAAAGCAATACGAGATTTTTTTTAGCACCATAATATTTTTGAACGATAAACCCTAAATTTAATTTTCCTTTCAATACTACATTTATCTAGTAAAAACGAATAATTAGATTTGAAAATTTTTGAATGTGGGGTTAGTCAATTTTGGAAGCAAGTGTTAGAACCACACCACACAATTCTTAGTTTTGTATATAATGTATTTGAATTTATAGTAATTTAAGAAAAAAAATTTTAAATATACTTTTTTATTCTCCTTTTTCTATTCATAGTGAGATCTGAAACAGTGCCTAAAACCTGAAATTTGATGTATATTAAAAGGGCGGATAAGGAATGCTAACTCTTTGCTCAGAATTAAACTTTTTTAACCTTAAAAAAACATTTTATAATCATAAAGCAAATTCTTCAATTTGTCTCCTCTTTAATATTCTCTATATTCTTAATTACTT
>JAENZU010000189.1 GCA_016841125.1 Melioribacter sp.
TAAAGCGTCAATATTTTTCTCGAGCGGGTACTTGATATTTATAGGCATTAACTTATTACGTATTTCATTAAAGCATGAATGCAACGAGAAAGCAAGTTTTACCCTAAGTCCGCTGTCGGCTAACTCAATTATTTTATGTGGAATTCCTGCAGTTGAAACGGTGATCTTTGTTCTGCTCAATCCGGTTGTTGTTTCATTTGTAAAAATTTTCAAGGCATTAAGTGTCGCCTCAAAATTGAGCAGCGGTTCTCCCATTCCCATAAATACAATATTGGTGATTTTTTCTTTAGTATAATCTTTTGCTGCTAAAAAATATTGATCTACAACTTCGGCAGTGGTTAAATTTCTTTTATATCCCATTAAACCGGTTGCGCAAAATTTACAGTCGAGAGGGCAGCCGACCTGCGTAGAAATGCACAAAGTATTTCTCTCTTTGTCCGGAATCACTACCGATTCGATCAACCTGCCGTCGCTAGTTTCCAGTAGATATTTTTTCGTTTTTGTCTGCGGGGAATCCTCAGATATATTTTTCTTTAAACTTTGTATTTCGAATTCTTCCGATAACCTTTGCCGGAACTGCTTCGGCAAATTCTGCATCTCGTCAAAATCCATTACTAAATGATTGTACATCCAGTTGAATACTTGTGCTGCACGGAAATTTTCTACGCCTAATTCTTCAAATAAATTCTTTAGTTCATCCAAAGAATAGTTTTTAAGATTGTATTTTTTATTTTGCTTTAACATAACCTGCAAATATAAGAAAGCAAAAGATAAATCTTTAGGCATTTTTTAATATTTAACCGGCATAACAAATTTAAAACATACTAATTCGTATTTTGTTGAAATTTCCAATTACTTTAATTAGTTTGAAGTACATTTAGTTTCATTCCAAAGGGAAACGTACTTGATAAGAGAAGCACAAATCGAATTGTCATCCATCAAAAAATTACGAGAAAAAAATGAATTTTGATTTTACAGAAGAACAAATAATGATACAGCAGACAGCCCGTGAGTTTGCACAAACGGAGATAGCCCCCAGTTCAATTGAGCGTGATAAAAATGCAGAGTTCCCAACAGAAATAGTAAAGAAATTAGGCGAGCTCGGTTTTATGGGAATGATGGTTTCGCCCGAATATGACGGAGCCGGAATGGATACGGTCAGTTATGTTCTGGCAATGATTGAAATATCAAAAGTTGACGCCAGCGTCGGCGTAATTATGTCTGTCAACAATTCACTTGTCTGTTCGGGTTTGCAAAAGTACGGCTCGGATCATATTAAAGAAACTTTTCTTAAACCCTTAGCACGCGGAGAAAAATTGGGTGCTTTTGCACTTAGCGAACCGGAAGCCGGAAGCGATGCTACACAGCAGAGAACCACGGCTCATAAAGATGGAGATAAGTGGGTTATTAACGGAATTAAAAACTGGATTACAAACGGTAAAAGTGCTGACTATTATATTGTTATGGCACAAACCGATAAAGAGAAAAAGCATAAAGGCATTACAGCATTTGTTGTTGAAAAAGGGACACCCGGATTTGACCACGGCGTTAAAGAAGATAAACTCGGTATAAGAAGTTCCGACACATGTTCGCTTACTTTTGAAAATGTTAAAGTTCCCGAAGAAAATGTTATTTGGGAAGTTGGGAAAGGTTTCAATTTTGCAATGAATATTCTTAACGGCGGAAGATACGGTATAGCCTCACAGGCAGTTGGAATAGCTGAAGCATCATTGGAAACCGCGCTTAAATATTCGCAGGAAAGAAAAGCTTTCGGAACGGAGATTTTTAATCACCAGGCAATTCAATTTAAATTAGCGGAAATGGCTACCAAAGTTGATGCGGCTAAACTTCTTACTCTGAGAGCCGCGTATATGAGAGACGCCGGACAGAAATATGTTAAGGAAGCTGCAATGGCAAAACTTTACACTTCAAAAGTTGCGATGGAATGCGCCGATGAAGCAATTCAAATTCACGGCGGGTATGGTTACGTTAGAGAATATTTAGTAGAAAGATATTTACGCGATGAAAAAATTACCGAGATTTATGAAGGTACTTCGGAGATACAAAAAATAATAATTGCCAGAGAACTATGAAAAAGCTTAGAGGGTTAAATGCCGGTTCCTGTTGAAGTATATCTAATAGCTGATGATGAAATCTACATTAAATATGATGATGGAATGGAGGGTGAAATTTCTCTGAAGAAAATGCTGAATAAAAATGATTTCTCCGATTCGAATGTAGCCTTGGTATCTTCAGAAGTAAGTATTGACGAAACTTCAAATGATATCAATATAGGCGGAGGAATTTCACTTTGCAAAAATGCAGTTTACCGGCAGTTGGAATTAAAAGCTTTACTTAAAAGATTAAAGATCGAATTGCCCGAATGATAAAATCATTTATGATATTTATATTCTTCTCCGTTATTATTTTTAGTCAGGTTGAAACAGAACGCTGGGGAAAAGCTGAAGTTAATTATGTGAATTTCATCAAGCATAATAATCATGCGGCTAAAAGTCATTCCAATGGTATATTCTCTTACATAAGAGATTTTTACGGATTTACATTTTCCGATCTCGATGGAGACAACTGTCCATTCTATCCCTCATGTTCAGTATTCTTTGTTGAAAGTGTTGAGCAGACAAACTTATTCAAAGGCGCTCTAATGTTTGCGGACAGATTCACACGCGATTCAAATATTCTCAAATCACTAAAAGTATATCCGCGTTATTCATCCGGAAAATATTACGACCCTGTTGTTAATTACACGCTCGACAATTCAAAGATAATTTATTTACATCATGAAAAAATTTATGATGAGTAATACTCCTTATATTAGCAGAACCGGGAGCTATTAATTCCGAATGCTGAAAATCTGTATTATCATTATTTTCACGCAAGGTTTGATCTCCGCCCAAAGCATCAAACCTAATAATTTTTTCGTGCCAGAAAATAGAAAATCCTTTGGGCACTACCTCTACTGCGAAAAAGATTACCTGCGCTCCGTTGCAGAATTGAGAGAGTTTTTAAAAACAGAAAGTGATGACACCTTAAGATTCCAAATTGCAAAAGCGTTGCAGAACTTGGGGAAGTACTCCGAGTCTGCCGATAATTTTAAAACTTTATTTTTTTCATCATTACGCGAAGAAGCTAAGACTGAATATTTCAGATCAAAATACCAAACAGGTAATCTCTCAGATTTCAATTTCAACACCAAGATCAATAGCTATCTTCCCAATAATAATCTGAATCAAATTAGTCAATTAACCGCGGTATCAATGCTGCTTTATGAGGATGGGAAAATAGATTCACATCAGCTGATGAATGAATTCCCCGATTCACTTAAACCCCCATTGAAAAATTTTTATTTGAGAAAAATTGATCCCGGTTTTAAGAGTCCGACTTCTGCAGCAATAATGTCTGCCATAATACCCGGAATGGGAAAGATATATGCCGATGAGGTTGGCGACGGAATAACAGCATTTTTAGCGGTGGGGCTTTTAAGTTTTTTGGCATATGATAATTTCAGAGCGGATCATGATTTTAGAGCTTGGTTATTTACCGGATTGGCAGCCTATTTTTATGCCGGGAACATTTACGGCTCCGCCGCCGCTGCTCAATATTATAATGCCGGAATCAGATTTAATTTTAAAAATGATGTGGAAGTTTTTATTAATAGGCAAAATTTATTTTTATCTGATTATGATTTTTGGTGCAGGTAAATGAAATCTTCGATTAAAATATTTCTGCTCTTAACTATTTATCTTAAAATAGTTTTGCCGCAAACCGATCTTCACATGCAATTTGATTATGCAAAAACTTTATACGATGAAGAATCATATTTCGATGCCGTTACCGAATTCAAGCGGCTGGCATATTTTGACTCATCGAAAATCTTTTCTTTTCCCTCTAATTTTTATATCGGAAGTTCATACAAATACGGCGGGTTCTTTGATAATGCAATAACATATTTTAAGCGTGCCGAGATAAATTCGAATATCGATGATGAAAAATATGAAGCAGAAATTGAGATAATTAAAACAAACTTATTGCGCGGTACATTTGAACAGGCTTTGGTACTTCTTAAAAATCTTGAAATGAATATTAAATCAACTCAGCAATTGGATGATATAAATTATTGGCGCGGCTGGACTTATATGCTTTCGGACGAATGGGGCAGTGCCGCTCAGCATTTCGCGCGGATAGACTATAATCATCCGCTTAAACTATTATGCAGCAATGTTGAAGACGACAAATATTCGGTTACTTTTGCAAAACTAATTTCTTATATTTTGCCTGGTTTTGGACAGTTCTATACAGGAGAATATCTGTCAGGCTTAATGTCACTCGGCTGGAATGTTCTTTGGGGTTATGTAACCTTGGAATCATTTGCCGAGGATAGAGTTTTCGATGGTATTGCTGTTGGAAGCCTGCTCTGGTTAAGATTTTACAGAGGTAATATTCAAAACGCGGAAAAATTTGCGAAACAAAAAAATATTGAAATTGCCGCAAAAGCCTTAGAATACCTGAATTCAAAATATCAAGGAATTAAACCGTGAGATTTACAGAAGACGAACTTAGAAAAATAACTCTTAATGCAATCAATGACCTCGGGGAAAAAGCCTCTCCCGAATTAGTGAAAAAAGTAGTTGCGAGTGCTGTCAGTAAAATGCAAGGCCCCTCGGATTTGCCTCTGCCACCTAAGGATCAATCTATCGGCAGAATAATTCTAACTGCATTCGGCATGAATAAACCCGGAGTTGTATCATCTATCACAAAAGAATTGAGCGACTCGAATTGTGATATTCAAGATATTAGTCAGAAACTAATGGATGAGTTTTTTACAATGATCATGATAGTGGATATTACCAATTCCCCTAAAAATATGAAGCAAATTCAGGACAGTCTAAATAAGATTGCCGAAGAAATAGGCTTTAAAGTTTATGTTCAGCACGAAGATATATTTAGACAAATGCACAGAATTTAAGCGGAGAAAAGATGCCCTACGAATTTGAGGAAATCCTCGAAACGATAAAAATGACGGAGATTGAACATTTCGATATCCGCACTGTCACGCTCGGAATAAGTTTAAGAGATTGTGCCGATAGAAATTTAGAAGTTACTAAGCAGAAAATCTATGATAAATTGTTGAAGTACGGAAAGAATCATGTTAATTATGCTAAGGAAATTGAAGCCCAATACGGAATTTCCATTGCAAACAAAAGAATTTCAATTACCCCTATTTCAATCCCCTTTGATGCATTCAAAATGGAAGAGTTTGTTGAAATAGCTCAGGTTCTGGATAAAGCCGCTGCAGAGATTGGTGTTGATTATTTAGCCGGATATTCTGCTTTGGTACAGAAAGGATTTACCAACGGCGAACGTGAAATGATCAAATCTATTCCATACGCTTTATCTTCAACCAAACGGGTCTGCTCAAGTGTAAACGTGGCTACTACTAAAGCCGGCATCAACATGGATGCCGTAAACATGATGGCTGAGGTAATTAAAAATACTGCGGAGATGACAAAAGACAGCGACTCGGTAGGGTGCGCCAAACTTGTAGTGTTCTGCAATGTGCCCGAGGATAATCCTTTTGTAGCCGGGGCTTTTCACGGTATTTCCGAACCCGAAGTTGTTCTGAATGTTGGAATAAGCGGACCCGGTGTTGTACTCGATGCAATTAGGGAAGCAGGTAACGTTGATCTTCAGCAGCTTTCGGAAGTAATTAAAAGGACTATTTTTAAAATCACCCGTGCCGGCGAATTAATTGGTCGGAATGTTGCACAGAGGCATGGAGTTCCATTCGGGATTGTCGATATTTCGCTTGCCCCAACTCCGGCTGAAGGAGACAGCATTGCCGACATTTTGAAAGCGATGGGAGTTGAAGATGTAGGAGCACCGGGAACCACAGCCGCATTGGCTATGTTGAATGATTCGGTGAAGAAAGCCGGTTTAATGGCTAGTTCTTCGGTAGGCGGAATGAGCGGTGCGTTTATTCCGGTTAGTGAAGATCAAGGTATGATCCGTGCAGCACAATCGGGAAACCTTTCGCTCGAAAAATTAGAAGCAATGACTTCCGTTTGCTCAGTGGGACTCGATATGATAGCCGTGCCGGGGGATACTCCGACAACTACCATCGCCGGTATTATTGCTGATGAATGCGCGATAGGTATGATAAACGATAAAACTACTGCAGTAAGAATTATTCCCGCATTCGGCAAAAAGGTCGGGGAATTTGTTGATTACGGCGGTCTGCTCGGTAAAGCACCTGTTATGAGTGTCAGAAATCTTAGCTGCGAAAAACTTGTTATGCGCGGCGGAAAAGTACCGGCACCGATGAGAAGTTTAACTAATTAAAACCAGATAATTTTTGGAGGAAACTTGTATGAAAAATAAAGGATTAATGATAGGCTGCGGTGTTCTAGGTGTTGTTGGTGTGATTGCTGTGATCGTAGTTATATGGGGAGTAGGAATTTATAATAACCTGATTACACTAGAAGAAAATGTAATGCAGAAATGGAGTGAAGTGGAAAATCAGTATCAGAGAAGAGCCGACTTGATTCCGAATCTGGTTAATACCGTAAAGGGTGTAGCCGATTTTGAGCGTGGTACATTTACAGCAGTAACTGAAGCGCGTGCTAAAGTTGGTCAAATTAATGTTTCACCGGAAATGCTCGAGAATCCTCAAGCGTTCCAACAGTTTCAGGCGGCGCAAAATAATCTCGGAAGTGCACTTTCGCGACTTTGGTAACCGTAGAGAATTACCCTGAACTAAAAGCCAATGAAAACTTTCTCCAATTGCAGCAGCAGCTTGAAGGAACGGAAAATAGAATAACCGTGGGTAGAATGAAATTTAATGAA
>JAENZU010000190.1 GCA_016841125.1 Melioribacter sp.
TTATATCGTTGTAGAAATTGAACACGAATTCGCCCATCCAAAGCTGGTCCGGATGTTTATTTTCGATCTGCAGTTCTGCCCAGATATACCTTGTTGCATTGTACATGAATCGAGACAAATACTTGCGCTGATCAACCGGCGGAATAGTTGAAGGAGCTTCAAACAATTTTAACGAGAGAAAATTAAAATAGGGATTTTCGTCCTTCGTAACCGAGCCCATCGACTCAATATAAAAATCATTTGATATTAGGAGTTTATCTTCATGCCAAACTTCCCAAGTGTAATTTCCGATATCCCAATAACCGTTTACTTCATCGGTCCCCCAAGACTCTGTAACTGTAATAAGATTTTGGTCAATCGGAACATCAATGTATGAATCAATACTCGCTATTTCCTTTTTACCATTATCAAGATTTTCGAAAGCCTTAAAGGTTAGTTTAGTTTCCCAATCTTTTTCATCGAAATATTTATTGTAAAAAATGAAGTCGACATATAGATAGTCGATGTCGTTTTCATCAAAGACCAATCTATATTTAGGTGTGGGAGTATCAACCGGTTTTTTCTTTACATAGAATAGTAAATCTTTCGGTTTCAGCATGTCAAGAATGTTATCGGACTCTATCATTTTACCACGGAATTAGTTCTAAATTTATTATGAAAAATAAACATACAAAACTATCTTTTAATTTTAAACAGAAATGATTTTAAGTAATATTTTCCTTTTGATAATTTGTACAAATAGAAAATTATTTAGCATATTCAATCACTTTTTTTTTGTACAATTTTAATAGTGAAGAGGCTATAAATGCTTGATACCTTAACAGATACTTTTAACAATTTCTTCAACAGCATTTTAGTGAATGCGCCGAATATCCTAACTGCCGTTATCATATTGGTCTTTACCTTTTTGATCGGCAGAATTTTTAGTAAACTTTTTTTGAACAAAATTAAAAGTAAAGTTAAAGATTCACTTCTTGCGGGATTTCTTGGGCAGGTAGGCAAATGGATAATTTATCTATTCGGTATTTTAGCAGCACTGCAAGTTCTGGGTTTCGGTTACTTTGCCGCAAGTTTGCTTACTGGTGCCGGCATCTCTGCAATAATAATCGGTTTTGCTTTCAAAGATATTGCAGAGAATTTTCTTGCCGGAATACTGCTCGCTATAAATCGCCCCTTTAATATTGGTGATATAATTGAGATTGATAAGTTTAAAGGTACAATAAAAAATTTAGAGCTTAGAACCACTCACGTTAGAACTGCAGATGGACGTGATATTTATGTACCAAATTCTACGTTGATAAAATCTTCACTTGTTAACTTTACAAAAGACGGTTTATTAAGATTGGATTTTGGAATTGGTTTAGCTACAGAAACCAATCTTGAGAATGTTAGAAATTTAATATTGGAACATCTTAAAACAAATGAACTAATACTAAAGAATCCTCCGGCAAATGTAATTGTTGAGAATCTAGGCGTCAGCACGGTGGACATAAGGGTACTGTTTTGGATTGATGTATTTAAGACTAAAACTGAAAGACCGGATACACTCGGCGATCCGATTCGCAGCAGGGTAATTAGGGAAATAAAAGATCTTTTGCTTTCAAATGGATATAACTTACCCGCAAATATTATCGAACATAAAATGTATGATCTAAATTCTCCCTTAACAATTAACGGAAATTTGGACAATTAAATTAATTTGCCAGTTTCTCTTTTTCTTTTTGATACTGGAATAATTTATAATTGATGCTGTCACTGATAGCAATAAAGCTTGCTTCGATTATATTCCGTGAAACACCAACGGTACTCCAGGTTTCGGTTCCGTCGCTGGATTCAATCATTACACGAACTTTTGCGGTAGTGCCGTCTTTTTCATCGAGTACGCGTACTTTATAGTCAACCAACTTAATGAGTGATATCTCCGGGTAAAATCTTAACAGCGCTTTTCTTAATGCATTATCCAAAGCATGGACGGGACCGTCTCCATCCGATGCGGTATGCTCAATCTCATTTTCAACTTCCACTTTCAGAACAGCTTCAGATTTTGAATGTCCCTTATCATCATAAAATACGTTTACTTTAGAATCGACCACATTGAAAAACGGTGAATATTCATTCATCTCCGAACGAAGAAGTAATTCAAATGATCCCTCGGCGCCGTCAAATTGATAGCCGTCATACTCCAGATTTTTAATATGAGTGACAAGTTTTTTACTCAATTCTTTATTGTCGGAAATATCAACGCCTATTTCCTTTGCTTTATATTTTACATTGCTTTGCCCAGAAAGATCAGAAACGAGCACTCTCTGTTTGTTTCCAACGGTCGAGGGTTCGATATGTTCATACATTCTGCCATCCTTCATAACAGCGCTTACATGAACTCCTCCCTTATGAGCAAAAGCTGATTTACCGGTAAATGCAGCACGCGAGTTCGGTGCAAGGTTCATCAGCTCATAAATGTAATTAGAAATTGCAGTAAGATTTTTCAAATTCGACTGCTGATTAGTTTG
This sequence comes from Melioribacter sp., assembly GCA_016841125.1. Lineage (GTDB taxonomy): Bacteria > Bacteroidota > Ignavibacteria > Ignavibacteriales > Melioribacteraceae > JAENZU01. The sequence continues at coordinate 2,511 of JAENZU010000190.1, forward strand.
ATGTTTCAGTTTTAAAATAAGATTCGGAATTATACTGCTGAGATTAGCATTTCCGCATCTTTCCCCAACCCCGTTGAATGTACCTTGTACATGCTCTGCGCCGGCATTAACGGCGGCAAGTGAATTTGCCACTGCCAGTTCAGAATCATTATGTGCGTGTATGCCAATTTTAATTGTGAATCTATTTTTAATATCTTTAACAATTTCCGATACTTCATTCGGCAGTGTTCCCCCGTTTGTATCGCACAATACTATTGCAGAAGCTCCGGCGGATTCTGCGGCTTTTAGCATCTTATAAGAAAATGTTTTGTCATCTTTGTAGCCGTCAAAAAAATGTTCCGCGTCAAATACAACTTCTCTCCCGTGTGATTTGATAAACTCGATCGATTTATAAATTAACTCGGCATTTTCTTCATCCGAAATCCCTAAACCTTTTGAAGAATGAAGTCTCCAGGTCTTGCCGAATATTGAAACAATAGGAGTTTCAGCATTTAAGAGTGCGTTAAGATTTAAATCATTTTCTACATCACTTAAAAGCCTTGCAGTTGATCCGAATGCGCAAAGTTTTGCATGTTTGAAATTTACATTTTTTACTTTGTTAAAAAATTCCTCATCTTTTGGATTACTGCCGGGCCATCCCCCCTCAATAATGTCAATCCCAAATTCATCCAATCTTTTTGCGATAAGAATTTTATCCTGCACAGATAAATTTATGGACTCCCCTTGGGTTCCGTCTCTAAGCGTTGTATCAAATATTTCTATTAGCATGTGATCCTCATTTTTTTGAAAGATGATATTCGTTAATACTCAAATCATCTCATTAATTCTGGCATATTCAAAAATATTGCCGGCTTCGATAATCGGGAGAACATCACCAAGCGGATTAAGGTTAAACTCCTCACCTGTTGTGATATTCTTCAAGTGATTGGTATTTAAATTGATCTCCACTTCATCCCCGGTTTTTATTTTATCGATTAGTTTTTTGGTTGATTCATAAGGAATTACGAATCCTCCGTCAACTGCATTTCTGTAAAAGATTCTCGCGTATGATTCGGCAGCAATTGCTTTAACACCGGCTTTCTCCAAAGCGAAAGGGGCATGCTCTCTAGATGAACCGCATCCAAAATTGGAACCGGCAATTATAATCGAAAATTCGGATTCGGTATTATCCCCGGCAATAAATGCTTTGCTTCCGTCGGGTAAACCAGATTTAATCAAGGGAACTCCCGATAATGCAAACTTACCATACATCTTTGATTCTTCCGGATCACTTAAACTATATACCAAATGTTCCGCCGGAATAATCTGATCTGTATCAATATTATCCCCTAACACAAAAGCTTTGCCTTTAATTATTTTTTCCATTTTAAATTACCTTTATAAAAAATTTCTCGGATCAGTGATAACACCGGTCAATGCAGATACGGCTACCGTAAGGGGTGATGCCAAATAAACCTCAGATTTTTTACTTCCCATTCTACCCGGAAAATTTCTGTTAGTGGTAGAGATAATAACTTCCCCATCAATCGCACGACCAACCGTATCCATCGGACCGCCAAGGCACGCTGCGCATGATGATTCTGCAATTACGCAGCCGGCATTTTCGAAAATGCTCTTTAAAGAAACACCGCTGATAGTTTCGATTTCCAACTGTTGAGCAACGTAAGTACTGGCAGGCACTACAAAAGTCGGTACATTCACTTCATTTCCGAATAGGAATTTTGCAGCGCTTTTAAAATCACTTAACTTCCCGCCCGTGCATGAACCGATATAACATTTAGTTAATTTGGTTCCTTCAACATTCCTAACTGTATCTTTATTATCCGGGCTATGAGGCTTTGCTACCAGCGGTTCCATCTTTGAAGTATCATAATGAAATTCACTTCGATATACTGCATCATTATCACTTTGAAAGATTTCATATTCTTTTTGGGATCGTTCTTTTACATATTTATCAGTAACAGAATCTGCCGCTATTATACCATTCATTGCACCGGCTTCAATTGCCATATTAGTGAGTGTCATTCGTTCATCCATTTCCATCGAATAAACAGCATCACCATTAAACTCAAGCGCTCTGTAAGTTCCTCCATCTGTTGTAATATCTCCAAGAACTTGCAGAATTAGATCTTTGGCAGTTAAATAATTCGGGAGCTCCCCATCGAATGTGAACTTTAGAGATTCGGGAACCTTCTCCCATATTTTTCCGGTGCCCAAAATAAATGCGGCGTCTGTATTTCCGACACCTGTCGAGAACATACCGAAAGCACCTGACGTGCATGAATGTGAATCTGTGCCGAATAATACAGTACCGGGAATGTTGTAACCTTCCTCAGCCAGTGCAATATGGCAAACACCTTTGTATCTGTCTGTTCCGACATCATAATAGTTTGGTAAATTATATTCAGAGGCAAACTGCCGCAGGATATCTACATTTCTGTTTGCCTGCGGATTTTGCGTAAAGATATAATGATCCGGAAAGATCACTAATTTTTGTTTATCCCATATTTTTGCTCTATCCCCAAACTCCCTCTTCCAAATGTCGATTGTAGGCGGACCGCAAACATCATGCGTCATCAGCACATCAACATTAAGCCAAACATTTTGTCCCGGTTCAACTTTAGCTTTACCGGCGGATTTGGCTAGTATTTTTTCGGTTATTGTCATTCCCATAAATTTTTTCCTTTATATTGCTTGAGAAAGATCCTCTTTCTCATTTAAGTCTTTGTTTTCCTTTAAATATCTTTCCTTTTTATTAAGAGCTGATAAATAAGATTTGGCACTTGCCTCAATAATATCAGTCGATATACCTCTTCCCATAAAAGATTTTTCTCCGTTTCTGATCCTGATCAGCACTTCGCCCAATGCCTCTCTTCCCGATGTTACGGAACGAACTTGATATGATTCAACTTCCGAATTTATATTCAGCGCTTTATCAATCGCATTGAAAACTGCATCCACGGGACCATCACCAATAGCAGCTTCTTCATACATCTCTTCACCCGATTTAATTTTTACTACTGCATTGGGGATTGAACTGGAACCTGACTGAACCTGCAGGTATTCTAATTCAAAAACTTCATCTGTTTTATGAACTTCATCTCCCATCAGTACACGAAGATCATCATCAAATACTTCTTTCTTCTTGTCAGCAAGCTCGGTAAATGCTTCGTAAACATTATCTAACTCTTCTTCACTGAGTTTATATCCCAAATATTCTAGGCGGGCTTTTAGTCCGTGCCTGCCTGAATGTCTGCCTAAAACTATCTTGTTTTTTGAAATTCCAACACTTTCGGGAGTCATTATTTCGTAAGTATCTCGATTCTTCAACACACCATCCTGATGAATACCCGATTCGTGCGAAAATGCATTATCACCAACAATAGCTTTGTTTCGTTGAACTACAATACCGGTAAATGCGGAAACCATCTTACTTGAATTGTAAATTTCAGTAGTGAGTATATCGGTGTAATATTCAACTAAATCTTTACGGACTCTGAGAGCCATCACTATTTCTTCGAGAGATGCATTACCGGCACGTTCGCCGATACCGTTAACCGTGCATTCAATCTGACGTGCACCGTTTTCAATTCCGGCAAGTGAGTTAGCAACAGCCAAACCCAGATCATCATGACAGTGAACACTTATTACTGCTTTATCAATATTTTTGACACGTTTTTTCAACTCTGCAATTTTTTTACCGAACTCGGAAGGAAAAGTATATCCGGTTGTATCGGGAATATTTACAGTGGTTGCACCAGCCTCAATAGCAGCCTCAATTACTTCGGCTAAATAAGAGAGATCTGTACGTCCGGCATCTTCTGCCGAAAATTCAACGTCATCGACAAACGTCTTTGCATATTTAACAGAATCGTAGGACATCTTTATAATAGTATTCCTCTTTTCTGACAAACTTTTGCCATACCTATCATGACCGAACTTACCAAGAATATGAAAATCCGAAGTAGAAGAGAATGTATGTATTCTTTTCTTCGGCGCCGGATGCAGTGCATCGGCAGCAGCTTTTATATCCTTTTCATTTGCTCGTGATAGACCGGCTATAGTGGTATCAACTTCTGCAGCTATTCTTCGAACCGCTTCAAATTGTGCAGGCGAAGAGATCGGAAAGCCTGCTTCAATAACATCAACTTTCATACGTGCAAGTTGATGTGCAATTTCCACTTTTTCACTCACATTCAACGAGGCACCAGGTGATTGTTCACCGTCTCTCAATGTTGTATCAAAAATAATTATTCTGTTGCTGTCCATTTTTTATCTCGGTTTTCGTTAAAGGGTAAATACCTGTAAAGCTTCTTCATTGAAAATATTTTCAAA
>JAENZU010000191.1 GCA_016841125.1 Melioribacter sp.
GCTGCGGTTGGTACTCCGGTTTTGGGACTTTTCGGGCCCACAAATCCAAGAATGCAGGGTCCATTCGGTGATCAGCATGAGTGGATACAAAAATCTGATCTTGATTGTATTGAATGCAATTTACTGCAATGTCCGAGAAATCATGAATGTTTTTTAGAATTAGATATAAATGAAATTCTAAAAAAAGTTGATATTCTTTTTAATAAAAATGATTTGCTGCCCAAATGAAAGAGATAGAAGTTTTTATTAAACACATATTTCTTTCAATCCTGCTTAAATTAAACAAAATTGAAAAAGAAACAGAGCAGCCAATTTTTGATGAAAATTCCAAGTTATTACTTATTAGGCTAAACCGAATTGGAGATGCACTTGTAACAACCCCCCTTCTGAAAAATATAAAAGAAAATTTGAGATGTAAAATTGCAGTTTTAGCGGATCAGAAAAATCATTTCATCTTTTCCAATAATCCGGATGTTGATGAAATCATCATCTTTCAAAAAGGATTATTGGGATTTTATAAAACTCTTAAATTAATAAACTCAAACGAATTTGATGCAATAGTTGATTTGCACGATGATGTATCTACAACCGTTAGTTTTCTCGTTGCATTATCAAAAATCAAACAAAAATATGCTCTTAAAAAAGATAACAGTCGATTATTTACAAAAACGATTGATAAAAGTGATCCGTCTACAAGCCACGTTGTAGACCGGATTCTTAAAATTGGAGAGTTTTTCGGTTTAGAGACGACTAGTAAAAATTCAAATATTCAATACAATCCGAAATCAATATCTATTGAGAAAGCTCAATCGTACTTATTCGAAAATCACCTGGAATCACCAAAATTAATTGGGATAAATATTTCAGCAGGGAGTGATGCAAGATTTTGGGGAATTGACAGATATAAAAAATTGGTTGAGTTTATGAGTCAATCTAGCAATAATATTCTATTATTGACTGCTCCCAAAGATATCGAAAAGGCAAAATTGATCTCAAATGATAAATTTCCGGTCTATCATTCCAATAGTTTTGACGAATTCGCAGCCGTAATCTCAAAGCTGGATCTGTTATTTACTCCGGATACTTCAATAATTCATATCGCTTCTGCTTTTGAAATTCCAACTTTTGGTATTTACGTAAAATACAACACGGAAGATATGATCTGGTCGCCATATAAATCTAAATTTGATTGTGTTGTTACCAAAGAACCAAACTTTGATAATTTAAAATTTGATGAAGTTGAGATTAAATTGAGTTCATTTCTAAATAATTTGGGTTATAATAAAAAGTAAATTAACTTATTTATCTTTATTTAATTAAATAATTTATACTACTCCAGTTAAGACAATATGGAACATAAATCTGAAAAGAATTTTAAATATAAACCACTGATTATCGATGGTGCGATCGGGAGTTTGCTTCAGCAAAATAAGGTTTACATCCACCCTATTCTTTGGTCAAGTTATGCAAATCTTATTTCTCCTGAAGAAGTGAAAAAAGTTCATTCTGCTTATATTTCTGCCGGTGCAGACATCATCACCACAAATACATTTAGGACAAATCCAATTTCGTTTCATAATTCGTCTTTAAATATTGACTATGAAGATTTTGTTGCGAAAAGTGTAAAACTAGCCAAAGATTTAACAGACCAAAGTGAAGGTCTAATTCTAGCCGGTTCAAATGCTCCCGCAGAGGATTGTTATCAAAAAGAAAGAAATGTTAGTAAATCTAAGTTAGAGTCAAATCACAAAAAACATATTGAGTTGCTCTGGAAATATGGCTGCGATTTTGTACTGAATGAAACTCAGAGTCATTTAGATGAGATTGAAATAATCTGCGAGTATTGTTACGAAAATAAAATAGAGTATGTTATTAGCTTTTACTTTGACGAAAACCGGAAGATTTTAAGCGGAGAGGATTTAAATTCTATTATAAAGGATGTTATGCAATACTCACCGAAAGCGATCGGTTTTAATTGTATTTTTAATGATACGTTTAATCAAGTATTCAGCAATTTAGATTTGGAATATAAATGGGGATTTTATCTCAATTGCGGCGGCGGAAAATTAACTGATAAAAACATTGTCTGCGGCGTTGATCCAAGTCAATATCTTGAAAGCATTAAATATTACTTAGATAAAAAACCATATTTTTTAGGATCATGCTGCGGTTCAATCCCGGGACACATAAGTAAAATTAGGGAATTTATTGATGAAAATTATTGAAATAAAAGCTCCGGCTAAAATAAATATCGGATTGAACATTGTTCAAAAGAGACCGGATGGTTTTCACAATTTAGAAACTTTTTTCTATCCTCTTAGAGAACTTTACGATACGCTAATATTTGAAAAGTCTGATAAATTTCAGTTTAACTGCGATTCCAATTTTGTACCTTCCGATGATTCCAATCTTGCAGTTAAAGCAGTTAAATTGTTAGAAAATAAAACAAGTTCAAAACTTCCGGTAAAGATTGATTTAATTAAAAGGATTCCTGCCGGTGCGGGACTTGGAGGCGGAAGCTCCGATGCTGCCGCCGTATTAATAAGCTTAAATGAAATGTTCAAATTGAATTTAGATCAATCTACTTTAAATGAAATTGCTTTAATATTAGGATCGGATGTTCCATTTTTTATAAAGGCAAAACCGGCAATCGGCAGATCGCGTGGAGAAGATTTAACTTTTGTAAATGTTGAAATTAATAACCCGATTTTGGTTGTGAACCCTGGAATTCACATTTCAACAAAAGAGGCATTTTCAAATATTACACCATCTCCTTCAGATTTCGATTACAGCTATTTCATAAATAAATCTAAAATTGATTTCGCAGAATTGAAAGAAAATCTTAAAAATGATTTTGAATTATTCTCATTTTCAAAACATCCGGAAATACGCATAATTAAAGAAATGTTAGTAGATAACGGAGCATTACTTTCTCTCATGTCCGGGACAGGCTCAACAATGTTCGGTATTTTTGAAAATTTTAGAGAAGCAGAATTGGCATCGCAAAATTTACCTGAAAGCTACTTCAAATTTATAAGCTTTGCTCAAAATTAAAATTTTTCTCTTCAAGCGGATTTTTTACTTTTGCCGAATATGGAAGCTTTACAATAATCTCTGTTCCCGGCATCTCGGAAGTTCCAATGCTGGATGGACTTTTAATTTGGATTGAACCGCCGTGCCGCTCAATAATTTCTTTTACTAAAGATAATCCCAAACCGGTACCTTCTATGCTTCCGCTTTTAACGTTGGTAGCACGGAAAAACTGATTGAAAACTTTTTCAATATCGGATTCAGGTATTCCCATCCCGGAATCCATAAACTGTAGAGAAATTATTTCATCCTGATCACTAATTTTAACTTCAACGCGTCCGTTGGGTATAGAGTATTTAGCAGAATTATTCAAAATATTAGAAAAAGCTAATTCAATTAAAACTTTATCTCCATCAAACATCCTTTTCTGAATTCGATCATCCTTAAATTTAAAATCTATATTTTTTGATGTAAAATTATCTTTTATCTGATCATACAATGTGCAGATTATTTGCTCGGCATCTAATTCCTCTGTTGAAGTGATTTTTAGAAGCCGCAGTTTTGAAATTCTTAAAACATTATTTACAAGATTTACTGAGTCTGCTAATCTACTCTGAATTCTTTTCAGTTTCTCTTCTATTTTTTCGTTTACCGGTCCTAAATATTTCTGATTAATTAGATCAATCATCGTCAGTGCTGCGGCAAGCGGTGTTTTTATTTCGTGAACAACACCCATGATGTATTTCTGTTTTGCAATTTCCGAATCTCGTAATTCTTGCAAGGTTTCTCTCAACTCCCCTTCTCTTCGTAGAAGATTTCTCGAAATTCTATTAGCAATCTGTACGCTCAAGATCATCATTGTGGCAAATACGAGAGAGAAAACCAGGTCGTGATTGAAAATTCTCACAGGCGGTTCGGAGTAAAATCCTTGAATCAAATGAGTATCGATCAGACCGAAATGCTGAAAAAAAACTAACAACGTATAAAAAAATACTACAAATCCACAGATTGAATAGATTAAATATCCCGGTAAAATTAGACTACCGATTATCATGTGAAAAATAAAAAATACATATAATGGCGATTCGACCGTACCAGTAAAATAAATAGCCGTGAAAAGGGCGATCAGATCAAGCAGAATTTGAAGAAGTGATATATGCATTGAATTAAAACGAAGAGGATCACTGCCAATACGCGGTCGGATGACCTGTATAATCGCGTTGTAAAAAAATATTGAAAAAGCAATGGCTGTAATTGCCTGAACTTGAGTTGAGGTAAGATTGAAATCTAATAAAAATTGCCCCAAAATTAGAAAGCCAAATAGACCCAGAACAGCCAAATACCTAATTTTGATGAGCCAGAGATTTCTTCTACGAATCGTTATCCAAAATTCCTCGTATTCATAAGCCCATTTCGGGACCAAATTAATCATCTATTGTAACCTCATGTCAGCCGCAAAAATTAGAATACTTAAAAAGATAAAGATAACTTTAAGTAAAGTAAATATTTAATTTCAACTTTATTTAGGTAAAGTAACAATAAAACTTGTACCCGGTTGTTTTGAATCTCACAATCCCGATGGTGATTGTAATTTGAATTTACAATTTGAGCTTCAGTAATTTGGAATTTAGTAACGCACGTGTCATTCCCATCCCGACGAGTCTGGATAATCGGGAATCTATTAGAGAGATTCCCGCTTTAAACATGCGGGAATGACAATATGTTTTCAAGATTTTGCGTAACATACGTAAGATGACTGAATAATTAGAATCGAAAATAAAAAGCCGTGTCCATTTGAACACGGCTCTAATAATCTAAGCGATATATTTACCGCGTTTTGTATAATGCGTATGTAATAACTTATGAGATTTATGACCGCACGGACCATCGGTTAAAAACTCCTCATAAATTCTAAGCACATGCGGATTCTCATGAGATTTGCGAAGTTCCAAAGATTCATCTTCAGCGTAAATCGCTTCGGCTCTTTTCTGTCTTATTTCAGGCGAGGTTGGAATTGGCTGACCACCTCCTCCAAGGCATCCGCCGGGACAAGCCATAAACTCAATGAAATGACATTCGCTGAATTTTCCGCCTGCTTTAATATCTTCCATTACCTTTTTGGCATTAGCAGTTCCGTGAACAACAGCTACTTTTAATGTAGCGCCTTTAAGCCAATCCCAATTGGGCACGAGATGTTTAACTATACCGGGCACGGGACCAACTTCATTGCCAATCGGTATCTCTGCATATTTGATTCCTTCAAATCCGCGTACCGGAATAACATTTGCGTTTTCAAAGAGATCTTCAACTTTTTTACCGAGCACAAATTCAACTACTGTTCGTATTGCAGCTTCCATAACACCGCCGGTGGCGCCGAATATTAAACCTGCACCGGAGGCATCGCCAAACGGATTATCAAAATGAGCTTTCGGCATTTCAGGTAAATGAATACCAGCTTCTTTAACCATCTTTGCCATTTCGCGGGTAGTTAAACCGTAATCAACATCTTTGAATCCTGAGTCATTCATTTCAGGTCTGTTGCATTCAAATTTCTTAGCTGCACAAGGCATCAAAGCAACAGATACAATATTTGCTGGATCGAGATTTAATTTTTCAGCATAGTAAGTTTTAAACAATGATCCGAACATCTGCTGCGGTGATTTTGCCGAACTTACATTATCAAGATACTCGGGATAAAAGTGCTCAATGTATTTAACCCAACCCGGTGAACATGAAGTGAATTGAGGCAGAGCCACAGATGCATCTTTTTCTACGAGTGCTTTATAAAGCCTTATTATCAGCTCGGTACCTTCTTCAATGATAGTTAAGTCTGCGGTAAAATTAGTATCAAAAACTCCGTCGAATCCAATTCTCTTCAACGCGGTGTTTAACTGCTGAGTCATTGAATGACCGGCTTCCAATCCGAATTCTTCACCTATTGCGGCACGCGGCGACGGAGCGGTTTGAATTACTACATGCTTAGTCGGATCATCGATTGCCTGCCAAATTTCATCCGACGGATCATTTGCATGCAGCGCACCCGTGGGGCATCTGTTTATACACTGCCCGCAATTAATACAAACAACATCCGCTAAAGGTTTTTCCATAAATGTGCTTATGTGAGTTTTATCTCCTCTGTCAACAGATTCTAAAACTCCAACTTCTTGCAGATCAATACAAGTTCTTACGCATCGTTTACAAAGAACACATTTATCCATATCTCGTATAACGGAATAAGAAGAGTTATCAACAGGATATTGGGATTCTTGGACATGACCGAAAGCGAAATGATCTACACCGTATTCTTTTGCCAATCCTTGCAGTTCGCAATTATTGTTTCTAACACAAGTATAACATTGACCGTAATGCTCACTCAAGAGAAGATCGATTATATGTCTTCTTGCCTTTCTCACCATCGGAGTGGAAGTTCTAACTTTTATCGGTGATGTAATAGGAAAAGCGCATGACGCTTGAAGAGTTCTCATCCCTTCGATATCTACAACACACACACGGCAGACACCGGCTACACACAGATCATCGTGATGGCAAAGAGTGGGAATATGAATTCCGTTTTCTCTGCATGCTTCTAAAATTGTTGTACCAAACGGAACCGATACTTTTTTCTCATTTATTTCAATCGATACCATTCCGCCGATACCGGAAGTATCTTTCGGTTTTTCTACCGTATGCGGTTTTTGACTAACCGGAGTTCTTACTTCTTTATTTTCCATTATTTCCTCCGCGTCCATTATTGAAGATTTCATCTTTAAAGTTTTCTAAAATAGAAATGACAGAGTTAGGACTTCATTG
>JAENZU010000192.1 GCA_016841125.1 Melioribacter sp.
GTTTCGACATGTTCGATAATTATGAACACCGCGGTAAAGTATTTAAAGAAATTGTGAGCAGGTTGAACTGATGAGAGTTTACGTTAGAACATTATTGATAAGCGTAGTTGCCCTTGTAATATTGGGGATGATTCTTGTTTTCAGTGCAAGCGGTACTTACAGTTTTTTCAACTACGATGATTTTTATTATTTGTTCAAATCTCATATAGGCAAAGTAGTAATAGCAATATTTGCTTTTGGTGTAGCCGTTTTGGTTCCCTACGAATATTACAAAAAATATAGTAAGTGGTTATTGATAGGCACAATTTTCATATTGTTTCTTACGCCATTTGTGGGCACAGAAATTAATGGTGCCAGGCGATGGATAAGTTTTGGTCTATTTCCGTTCCAGCCGGCTGAAGTTGCTAAGCTGATTCTTCTAATGCATTTGTCCACTCTCATTGTAAATAAAGGTGAACTCATAAGAGATTTTAACGGCGGGTTCAAGTATCCGCTAATTTGGATATTCATTGTTGCTGGATTGATTATCATTCAGCCAAATGTGAGCACAAGTTTAATAGTAGTTTTGATTTCCTTTGCATTGCTTTTTGTAGCCGGTGCGCAGATAAAACATATAGCGGGTACACTTGGTATTTTGGGACTTTCGGCAGCATCCGTGATGATGATCTTTTCACACTCGCGAGCCAGAATTTTAACTTTCATCGATAGCATGATGACTAATGGTGATATCAACATTCAGGTTAAGCAGGCAAAAATAGCTTTAGGCAGCGGCGGCTGGCTTGGTGTTGGTCTCGGTCACAGCAGGCAAAGCGATCTCTTTCTACCCGAATCCTACGGCGATTTTATTTTTTCGATACTCGGAGAAGAAGTTGGTTTGGCAGGTACACTCTCAATTTTACTTGCTTACTTTGTTATCTTTTTTGTTTGCATAATTATCGCTAAAAAGTCGGATGATTCCTTTGCTCAATTGCTCGCATTCGGACTAGCGTTCAATATTATTTTCAGCGCTTTCGTAAATGCTGCAGTGGTAGTGGGGGTTTTACCGACAACCGGTATAACACTGCCGTTTATAAGTTTCGGCGGTACTTCAATTATCATTCTTAGTTATTCAATCGGAATCATAATTAACATCGCACATAATACAATTAAGAAGCAGCAGTTGGTGGTTAATCCTGCATGACAATAAGCGACAAAAAATATCGTTTCCTATTTGCGGCTGGCGGAACCGGCGGTCATTTGTATCCCGCAATTGCTGTCGCGCAGCAGATAAGAAGTATCATGCCTGAGTCTCAAATATTATTTGTCGGTACAAAAAATAAATTGGAATCCCGTGTTGTTCCAAATCTCGGATTCAATTTTAAGACGATCTGGATAAGCGGTTTTTCAAGAAAACTCAATTTAAAAAATTTGTTTTTCCCATTAAAAGTTTTAGTTAGCGGTATTCAATCGATAATATTAAATATGAAGTTTAAACCATCCGTTGCAATAGGAGCAGGAGCTTATGTAGCAGGTCCGGTACTTTGGGGCTCTTCTTTGATCGGCTCAAAAATTATTCTTTTGGAACAAAACAGTTACCCTGGAATCACCAATAGAATGCTCGATAAAAAAGCCGATGAAATACATATAAGTTTTGAAGAATCAGCAAAATACTTTAGGGATAAAAGCAAAATAAAATTTTCGGGAAATCCGATTAGAATAAATATTTCATTGGATTATAAAGAGAAAAGTCTTCGGTCGTTTGATTTAGTTCCAGACAAAAAAGCTTTACTGGTTATCGGCGGCTCTTTAGGAGCGAGAAGTATTAACCAGGCTGTTCAAAGTAATCTTGAAAAATTTAATGACAAACAGATTCAAATAATATGGCAGACCGGCTCACTTTATTATGAAGAATATAAAAAGTATCAGTCGGATTCTGTTAAAGTGACGGCGTTTATTGATGATGTTAGCTCTGCGTATTCGGCTGCAGATTTGGTCATCGCTAGAGCAGGCGCAACTACAATAGCCGAAGCCGCCTATTTAGGATTGCCGGTAATTTTTATTCCGTCTCCCAATGTTGCTGCAGATCATCAATTCAAAAATGCGAAATCAATAGCCGATGCTGGAGCTGCCGTTTTACTTAAAGATTCGGATGCAAAAAATAATTTAGGCGATCTTGTTACCGATCTGATTGAGAATATTGATAAACTAAATTTAATGAGTGAAAAAATTAAAATGTTTTCAAAACCCAATGCAGCCAAAGAAATTGCGGAAAGTGCGGTTCGTTTGGCGCAATTATATTGAATCAGGAGTTTTCCGATGATGATGATGAATACCATAAATAGAGTACATTTTGTTGGAATAGGCGGAATAGGAATGAGCGGAATAGCGGAAATATTACTGAGCCAGGGTTTTGAGGTATCAGGCTCTGACTTAAATTTCTCTGAGATTACCGAAAGATTGAGCAGAATTGGTATAAAAGTTTATGAAGGTCATAAGCCGGAGAATCTTGCCGATGTTGATGTGCTTGTATATTCATCAGCTGTAAAAATGGATAACCCTGAAGTTAAAGCAGCAATTGAAAGAAAAATACCGGTAATCAAACGTTCGGAAATGTTAGCCGAATGTATGAGAATGAAATATGGAATCGGTATTGCAGGCACACATGGTAAGACTACAACTACATCAATGGTCGGATTAGTGTTGACCGAAGGCGGCGTTGATCCTACAATTATTGTAGGGGGTAAATTAAGCAGCTTGGGCGGCACTAACGCACGTCTGGGTCAAAGTGATTTTATTGTTGTTGAAGCTGATGAATTCGATAGAACTTTTTTAAAGCTAACACCAAGCATTGCAGCTCTAACTACGCTTGAAAGAGAACACTTAGATACATACAAAGATCTCGATGATATTAAAACTGCATTTATTGAATTCGCTAATAAAGTTCCATTCTTTGGATTTGTAGTATTGTGCATGGATGAACCGGCTCTGCAGGATATTATTCCGCTAATCAATAAGAAAATTTTTACTTATGGACTGACATCACAGGCAGACATCCGCGCAACTGATATTTCACACAATGAATTTTCCAGCACTTATACGTGTGTTTATCAGGGTGAAGAACTCGGCAGAATTAAGATCAATATTCCCGGTGTTCACATGGTTAAAAATTCTTTGGTGGCAGTGTGTATCGCAAAAGAATTAGGTATCAGTTTTGATATCATCAAAAATGCGCTGGAAAAATTCAGCGGTGTTTACAGAAGATTCGAAACTAAATACAATAAAGAGCTTTTGGTTGTTGATGATTATGCTCATCACCCGACGGAAACAAATGCAACTCTTTCCGGAATTAGGAATGGATGGAAGAACCGGCTTATTGCTGTATTCCAGCCGCATCTTTTTTCCCGCACTAGAGATTTTTATGCGGAGTTCGGGAGATCATTTTTAAATTCCGATATATTTATCTGTACCGATGTTTACCCGGCAAGAGAAGAACCTATTGAAGGAATTACAGGTAAGTTAATTGCTGATGCAGCAAAAAGTTTTGGTCACAAAAATGTGATTTATGAACCTGACAAAACTAAGATACCGGAACTATTGATGAATATTAAAAAGGACGATGATATTAGTGTAACAATGGGCGACGGAGATATTTGGAAATTTGGAGAAAAGTTTGTTGAACTTTTGGAGAAAGCATCTTAATGAAGCGCTTCGCTAAAATATCGGGAGTTGTATTTTTGGTGATAATTTTACTTGTGTTTGTTTATTTATCATTCAACCTGGAAAAAGAGGAAGCTTATACAATCAGCATGATTGAACTCGTAGGTGATGTTCACCTCACACCAGATCAATATTTCACTTATGCAAAACTGAATAATAAAAATAATTATTCAACGCTCACTTTGCCGATAATTAAAGATAGAATTGAGAAACACCCATATATACTTAATGCCGATGTAAAATATGATGGTCTAAACAAGGTTACAGTCACTATAAAAGAAAAATCTTTTGATGCGCTAATCCTTAACCGTGGTAATAAATATTTGATAACCGAAAAATTTGAACTGCTTCCGGTACTTCCGTTCACACGGAAAATAGACTGCCCGGTAATCAGCAATCCGAAAATTGAAGGAGGTTTTAAAACTTTCAGTTTGGTGAAAAATCAGGATGATATTATACTCGCATCTAAAATTATCACTGCGGTTAAATTGTTAGATCCGGCACTGTACCAGCATTTATCGGAAATCGATCTAAGAAACGGCGGAGATATTCTATTCTATTTGTCATCAATTGATTATCCGGTTGTGCTCGGAAGAGGAGAAGAAATTAGAAAGGTTGTGTACTTTAATCGTTTGTGGAGTTACCTAAAGAATAAAGATGTAAACTCAATTATGAGCTACATCGATTTACGATTTGAAAACTATATCTATCTCGGTCTTGCGGCGGAGAACGAACATGCAGAGGATGGAACAATATGAAAAATGAAGAAATAATCGCCGGATTAGATCTAGGAACAACAAAAGTTTGTGCCGTAATCGCCAAACAAACCGAGAACGGACTAGAAGTTCTCGGCTTCAGTTCTGCACCCTCGGAAGGTTTGAACAGAGGATTGGTTGCTAATATTGCGAAAACCGCAGAAGCCATTGCAGAAGCGATGGAGGTTGCTACTAACCGTGCAGGAGTTGTAGTGAAATCTGTTAACGTTGGTGTAGCAGGCGAACACATTACGAGTTTGAGACATAGAAATTATGTTACTATAAGTAATCCCGATCGTGAAATCAGTCAGGAAGATATTGATAGACTTAAAGCTGATGTTAGAAGAATTAGAATACCTTCGGATAAGCAAATATTACACATAATTCCGGAAGAGTTTATAGTTGATGATCAGAGGGGTATCGAAGATCCGATTGGAATATGCGGTTCCAGGCTCGAAGCTGTTAGTCACGTTGTGCTTGCGGCTACTGCGGCAATTCAAAATATAACAAAATCGGTGCATCGTGCTAATTATTCCATCAACGAATATATTCTGCAGCCTATCGCATCCAGCTTTTCAGTATTGGATGAAAATGAGATGGATCTCGGAATTGTACTTATAGATATAGGCGGCGGTACTACAGATATTGCGGTATTCCATGATCGAAGTATTAAACATACTAAAGTTATTGGAGTTGCCGGCAACCAGGTTACAAATGATATTCGTGAGTATTTCGGGATAGTAAGAAGTGATGCTGAACGTTTGAAAAAAGAATATGGTTATGCAACTGAAAATTCGATAATAAAAGATGAGAGTATTTACATCAACAGAGTTGCAGGAAGAGGAAATGTTGTAATTCCTGTTAACCTTTTATCCCAAGTGATAAACGCTAGAATGAAAGAGCTTTTTAATATTATTGATAATGAGTTAAGACACACAGGTTTTAAAGATAAAGTAAGAGCCGGTATTGTGCTCACCGGCGGGGGTTCACTTCTGAAAGGAATTGATGAGTTATCCGAAGAAGTTTTCGGGCTGCAAACGCGAATCGGATTCCCGTTAAAGTTTGAATCGGGATTAGCAGCAGAACTTGCAAGTCCCGAATACGCAACCGTTGCCGGACTAATAGAAGGTATTCCGGGCAGTCCGCTTGAAGAATATCAGAAAACAACGGCTGTCAATAAACCTGATAGAACCAAAGTGAGTTTTTCAAAGTTTTTACGATCAATACAAAAATTATTTGATGATTTATAAATCTACCACAACTAGGAGGAACTAATGACTAATTTTGTAACTCTGGACAGAGCGGCACCTCAAATGCCTGATGGCGCATTTCCTGCAATACTTAAGGTTGTAGGAGTAGGCGGCGGCGGATGCAATGCGGTTGACAGCATGATTAAACGCGGACTTACAGGAGTTGAATTTGTTGCAATTAATACTGATTCGCAAGTGCTGAGTAAAAGCAGAGCCGATATTAAAATTCAGATTGGTAAAAATATTACGCGCGGTTTAGGCGCCGGTGCTGATCCCAATGTAGGGAAAAAGGCAGCCGATGAAGACCGTGAAACAATTGCCGAAATATTGGAAGGCAGCGATATGGTTTTCGTAACCTCAGGCATGGGGGGCGGAACCGGAACAGGGGCTGCACCGCTGGTTGCTTCAATAGCCAAAAGTATCGGAGCGCTTGTGGTTGGAATTGTTACCAAACCATTCAAATGGGAAGGTAAGAGAAGGATGATAAATGCCGAGCAGGGAATTCATGAGATACGCCAGTACGTTGATAGTCTCATCGTTATTCCCAATGAACGGATAATTAATATTATGGATGATGACATTTCCTCATTCGATGCTTTCGATAAACCGAACGAAGTTCTTTATGAAGCAACAAGAGGAATTGCTGAAATAATTAATGTGACCGGAATAATAAATGCAGACTTTGCAGATGTTAGAGCCGTAATGCTGGAAAGCGGTGAAGCGCTTATGGGATGCGGAGTTGCAAGCGGTGAAAACCGCGCTATGGAGGCGGCTCAAAATGCAATCCATTCTCCGCTGCTTGATGGTGTAAACATTAAAGGTGCAAAAAATATTTTATTAAACGTTACCGGTTCTCAAAATCTTACTATGAAAGAAGTAATGAAAGGGAACGAAATTATTTACGAAGCTGCTGGTGAAGAAGCTAATGTTATTTTCGGTTTGGTGCAGCGGGATGAAATGAACGAAAATGTTTCGTACACCGTAATTGCTACCGGATTCAAACCGAATCATTCGGTTCAGGACACAAAAACTTCAAAACCAAGTAACTTAAATAAATTGAATAAATCCGGATCATTCTTAAGCACAGGATTTTCACCAAACAAGATGGAATCCAAACCGGATTCGAAAGATCTTGATA
>JAENZU010000193.1 GCA_016841125.1 Melioribacter sp.
GATAATACACAAACGGTTATAAAAAAGACTACATTTTCTGAGAAAAGTGCCGCTTAAGATAAAACCCAAAGTTACAGTAAAGTAAAAATCCCTAAACTTGATGAAGTGATAAAACAATCAGCCGCTACCACTTCAAAGCTGAAAAGGATAAAAAAATTGCTGAGCAATCAGCAGTCGATAAGGGATATGATAATTGCGCAGGAAATTTTAAACAAGCCTAAAGCATTCCGTGATTAATGGCAAAAAAGTACGTATTAAAAAGAGTTAATAAAAAACCAGAATCAGCCCCGGTTGTTGATGAATCTAAATTCCAGATCAACTATCAAAACCAATTAAACCCATCACAATTTGAAGCAGTATCCGCAATACAAGGCGCTTATCTTGTAATTGCCGGAGCCGGAACTGGTAAAACTAGAACACTTGTGTACCGGGTAGCAAGATTAGTAGAAATGGGATACGATCCAAAATCTATACTGCTTCTTACCTTTACGCGTAAGGCATCAAAAGAAATGATGAACCGGGCGGCTATTCTTTTGGATAATAGATGCTCAAAAATTAACGGCGGTACATTTCACTCATTTGCAAATTTAACACTTAGAAAATATGCTAAATTTGTTAATCTCGATTCAGGTTTCACTATTCTAGATCAAAGTGACAGCGAAGATGTAATTAACCTAATTAGGGGGCAGCTTGACCTTGCAAAGCTTAAAAAACGCTTCCCCAAAAAGAAGACAATATTTAAAGTCATCAGCCTTAGTGTAAATACTAGCCGCACTGTTGAGGAAATATTAGAAACTGAATATCCTCATTTTGCTCCGTATGAACATCAGTTTGTTGAAATTAGAAAAATTTACGAAGCATATAAAAAAAGGAATAACCTACTCGACTACGATGACCTCCTCGTTTATCTAAGGAGATTCCTCGATGAGATGAGTCCCGGAGCAAAATCACTTTTAACGGATATCCAGTTTGTTATGGTTGACGAATACCAGGACACAAACAAGCTGCAGGCTGATATAATAAAAGGTCTTACTAAACTGCGCAATAATATAATGGTGGTTGGCGACGACTCCCAGTCTATTTATGCTTTTAGAGGAGCGAACTTTAAAAATATAATGGATTTCCCAAATCTATTCGATAATGCAAAATTAATTAAGCTTGAGCAAAACTACCGCAGCACACAGCAGATACTTGATTTTGCCAACCACATAATTGAAGCCGCAATAGAGAAATATCCTAAAGTTCTTTTCACAAATAAATATGGTGAAGAATTACCCGCCATAATTTGTGCTTCGAATGAAAATATGCAGTCACGTTTTATAACGGAAAGAGTTTTGGAATTACGGGAAGAAGGAATACCGCTTGAAGAAATTGCAGTGTTATTCCGGTCATCTTACTTTTCCTTCGACCTTGAAATTGAACTCAACAAAGCCAACATTCCTTTTCAAAAATTCGGCGGAATGAAGCTTATGGAAACCGCACATGTAAAGGATGTAATTGCATTTTTACGTATCGCGGCAAATCCAAAAGATTTTATTAGCTGGTATAGGGTTTTACTTTTGCATTAAGGTATTGGTCCGAAAAAAGCTCAACAGATAATTGATTAATTAAATAGTTTCAACCTTAATTTGAAAGCAAATCCCGAAGCGGTTGTCTCTCAGAAATACAACGATAGAGTATTCAATCTTTTTCAAGTACTTCACGAAATTCATAATTCAAAAAAACTACCGGCTGAAAAAGCAGAGAAAGTTTTGGATTATTATACACCTCTATTTAAAGATAAATATGATGATTTCAATAAGCGGAAAAAAGATCTCGAAATATTTATCAACATCGCAGAAAATTACCAGAGTCTCGATACTTTTCTAACCGACATGGCTTTGGAGCCGCCGAATGAAAGTGTGCTAGACGTTGATGAGACAGATAAGGAGAGAGAGTTTCTAACCCTTTCAACCATTCATTCAGCTAAAGGTTTGGAGTGGCACACGGTATTTGTGATTCATGCACTGGATGGATTTTTCCCGAGCAGTCAGTCTTTCGAAAGTCTCGATTCATTGGAAGAAGAGCGCCGTTTAATGTATGTTGCCGTTACGCGAGCAAAGCAAAATTTGTATGTTACTTACCCTATGCACATATTCGACCGGACTAAAGGGGTAACGTTTTCCAAACCTTCTCGATTTATCGAAGGGGTTTCGGAAGAACTTGCCGAAGAATGGCTGCTTGAAGATGAATTTTAATTTTACACTGAAATAGATGCTGACAGCCATTGCCTGCATTATATCGCTTTTTGTAATTCTTCACTTGATCTTATATTTTTCATTTAAGAAAAAGGAATCCGCTGCAGCTAATCAGGTTGAACTAAAAAAAATCAGCGTTGTAATTGCGGCTAAAAATGAAGAACAAAATATTCCCAACCTTATTCAATCAATTAATAATCTGAATTACCCTCCCGAAAAATTTGAGATCATTTTTATTGATGATAATTCGAGTGACCGTACTTTTGAGATGCTTAATAGTTATTCCCTATCCAAAAATAATTTCAAAGTGCTGCGTGCAGATAACAAAAAATATCCGTTAAAGAAAGGAGCAGTAGATTTAGGAATAGTAAATTCAAACTATGAATTTATTGTTACAACAGACGCTGATTGCTCTCTGCCGCCAAACTGGTTAAAAGAATTCTCCAAAAAATTCGAAAGTTACGATGTCGTAATCGGGACTGTAACAATTATCCAAAACAATCATCCCGTTAACCAAATGGCTTGTTTTGAAAATTTACGAAGCAGATTTTTGGCCGTTTCATTGGGCAAGTTAGGATTGCCTTATACAAGTTCCGGAGGAAGTTTCGGATACCGAAAAAGCTTGTACTATTCAGTCGGCGGTTTTTCAAACACACTTAATACCGCAAGCGGAGATGATGACCTTCTTTTAAAAGAGTTTATAAGTAAGCAAGCTTCGGTTGGTTTTCTAAAATCCAAAAATGCACTTGTAAAAACTAATTCACCAAAGAAAATATCTGATTACATTCTGCAAAAATCACGTCATACCTCAACGTCACATTATTACAAATTGGGGAATAAACTGCTGCTGGGATTTTGGCACATAATAAATTTACTTTTCCTCCTATCATTTATCTTTGCCCCTTGGGAAAGACTTTTTGCTTTACCCTTTGCAGTTAAACTATTAACTGATGTAGCTCTAATAAAGTTGATCGAAAATGATTATGATTATCACTTCGGCATTTTGAAAATAATCATTCTACAGCCAATTTATGAACTAATGTTAATTGTGAATTTTCTTGTTTCAATAGTTTCAAAAAATCGCTGGAAATAATTATACTTTAAAAACTTTGTTAAATTTATCTACTTATTTGATATGTCATAGAGATAATTTATTTTAGTTTCAAAAAAAAGAGAAAAATGACCGATAAAGAATTAGCATTAAAAGCAGTAGAAGCAAAATCAAAAGCGCTTGCCGATTATTCAAATTTTCATGTTGGGGCTGCATTACTGACTGAAGACGGCAAAGTTTACTCAGGAGCTAACATTGAAAATTCATCTTACAGTTTAACTGTTTGCGCAGAAAGGACCGCAGCATTTACTGCAATAATTGCTGGCGAAAGAAAATTTAAAGCAATTGCAATTGCCAGCGATGCAGACGAATTTTGCCCGCCTTGCGGGGCTTGCAGGCAAGTATTGTTAGATCTTTGCGGAAAAGATTTAAACGTAATAATGATTGATAAAAATGAAAACATTAAAAGTTTTAAACTTCATGAATTAATCCCATTTTCATTCGGAGAATCTTACTTAAAATAATATGATGGAATTCAACCCCCACTCAATGCCGACTAAAACCGGCTGGATCGAGGTTATCTGCGGATGTATGTTCAGCGGAAAAACCGAAGAACTAATTAGAAGGGTCCGCCGCGCAATTATTGCAAAACAAAACGTAAAAATATTTAAACCAAAAATTGACAATCGCTATTCTGCAAATGAAATTGTTTCGCACAGCGAGCAGGCACTTCCATCTCAAGTGGTTGAGAATGTAAACGAAATATTGGAAGGAGCGGAAGATTCGTACGTTATAGCAATAGATGAAGCACAATTCTTTTCGAACGATCTGATTGATGTCTGCAATAAATTAGCCGATAAAGGAAAAAGAGTTATTGTCGCCGGTTTAGATCAGGATTACCGTGGCGTACCTTTTGAGCCTATGCCTAATTTACTTGCTGTCGCAGAATACATTACAAAAACTTTAGCTATTTGTGTTGAGTGCGGGAATCCTGCCGATAAAACACAACGTAAAATTCATTCGGGAGAAAGAGTGCTGGTTGGTGCTGCAGAAAGTTATGAAGCCCGGTGCCGTAAATGTCACTACATTCCGGATGCGGAGTAATCATATATGGATATTATTGGTCTTCTTCGTGGAATTATTGGTATCGCGTTACTGCTTGGTATTGCATTTCTTCTCTCAAATAATAAGCGAAACATCAATTGGAAACTAGTAGGCAGCGGTCTGCTTCTCCAAATCGTTTTCGCTGTAGTTATTATTAAGGGTGAAGTTTTGGGTTCAATATTCGGACCCCTCGGCTGGCCCAAGGAGTTCTTTAAATTTATAAGCAGCTTTTTTGTGCTGGTACTAAATTTCACGGAGGAAGGTGCAAAGTTTATTTTCGGTGATCTAGCAATCAGTCCCGGAAAAGACGGGAGTATGGGTTCGTTTTTTGCATTTCAGGTTTTACCTACCATCATATTTTTTGCATCGTTAATGTCTTTGATGTACTACCTGGGCATCATGCAGAAAATAGTTCAAGGAATGGCATGGATAATGGCAAGAGTAATGGGAACAAGCGGAGCCGAGTCCCTGTCATGTACAGCAAACATTTTTGTGGGTCAGACTGAAGCTCCTTTGATGATCAAACCTTACCTACCAGGAATGACCAAAAGTGAAATTCTAACAATAATGACTGGCGGAATGGCGACTATAGCAGGCGGAGTTATGGCAGCATATATTCAAATACTAGGCGTTTCTTTTGCTGAAAGCATGGGGATAGGCATTCAGGAAGCTCAGTTGTTATTCGCAACGCATCTGCTTGGCGCCAGTGTGATGGCTGCACCTGCCGCACTGCTAATTTCAAAAATAATATTTCCCGAAACAGAAATACCGGAAACTAAAGGCGCGGTGAAAATAAATGTTGAAAAAAATGCATCCAATGTTGTTGAGGCTGCTGCTGTTGGTGCAGGGGACGGACTTAAATTAGCGCTCAACGTAGGAGCTATGCTTATAGCCTTTATAGCATTAATAGCACTTGTAAATTATCTTCTTGAAGGCGTTGGGAGTTTGACTGGATTGAATGCAGTGATGATGGAACAATTCGGTAAGCCTCTAAACATGCAGCTGCTATTCGGTTTGGTACTTCAGTTTTTAGCTTACGGTATCGGAGTTCCATGGGAGAATGCTCTTGATTTCGGAAGTTTGATCGGTACAAAAGTAGTGCTCAACGAATTTGTTGCATATTTGGATATGGGGAATTTAATTGCAATAAAAGAGTTAACAAGTGAAAAAGCTATTCTGATGGCAACTTATGCTTTATGCGGATTCGCAAACTTTAGTTCTATTGCAATTCAGATTGGCGGGTTAACACCTCTTGCCCCAACACGAAGATCTGATTTCGCTAAGCTGGGTTTAAAAGCAGTCATAGGCGGAACGTTAGCAACTTTGATGACAGCAACACTTGCGGGTATCCTCTTTTAATGGTTAATCTTAAAGCGAAATATTCGGGAATAGTTTCTGAATTAAAATCAGCCGCACCATTTGAGCCTGAATTAGCATTAATATTAGGCAGCGGATTAGGCGACTTTGCCGATAAAATAAATCGACTAAAATCTATCAGCACCAATGAAATAAAAGGATTTCCCGAATCGACCGTTGAGGGGCACCAAGGCAAAATACATTTTTGTGAGTATGAAAATAAGAAACTGGTTGTATTCCAAGGGCGGCTCCATTTCTATGAAGGGTATAATTTATCCGATTGTTTAATACCCGTGCACATTGCCGCAAACTTAAATGCTAAATCATTAATCTTGACAAACGCTGCCGGCGGAATTAATTCAAATTTTAAACCCGGTGATCTTATGCTGATCACGCAGTTTTTTTCTTTTAACATTAAAAAAGAGTTATCCAATATTTTCAGACTCCCATCAGTTGAATTGCGAAATTCATTTTCAAATTTCCCTTCAAAAAATTTAAACGATAGGATCAAAGAAGCAGCACTCAAAGAAAAGATATTTATTCAGCAGGGTACTTACTGGTACGGGAAAGGTCCAAGTTATGAAACTCCGGCAGAAATTAAGATGCTGGCAAATTTAGGAGTTGATGCAGTGGGAATGTCCACAGTGCATGAGGCAATTTACGCAAAAATTTTAGGAATGAACGTCGCCGCTGTTTCCTGCATTACCAATTATGCGGCTGGTATAACTTCTGAAAAACTTTCCCATAAAGAAGTAATGGAAACTGCGGAGAAAGTTAAAGATCCTTTTGAAAGATTAATTAAAAAATTAGTGGAATTAATTTAGGGCTTAAGTGCTATTGCGGAACATGCTGCCACTACTGCAGTTTCAGCGCGCAATCTGTTTTCTGTAAGTTTCAGCATTTCTTTATTCAGAATAATATTTTTCTCATTATCAGTTAATCCCCCTTCAGGACCAAAAATTAAATAGTATTTTTTTTCTGAATCAAAAGTATAATCGGATAATTGCACTTCACTATTTTGATCAAAAATTATTTTTACTCCTTCCCTATCATTAAGA
>JAENZU010000194.1 GCA_016841125.1 Melioribacter sp.
AGTCAAGTTGACGACTAAGTGTATTACAAGAAAGAGAATCAAAAAAATACCGGTAATAGGCATAATAAATTTTTTACCGATAGAAGAGTTCAAGCTTTTGTAGAGCCATCTCATTAAAAGTCCTCCTCTAAAAATAGTTTAGGATATTTGAGTGTTTTGACGTGATTATCTTTTTGGTTTTTGAGGTTCAAAAGAATTCACAGTTAGTTGAGTACCTTTGCAAAATAAGCTTAATAGGTCAAAATATCAAAACATAAATTTCACAATTGGATATTTACAACACATCAACAAAATTATTTAGAGCTAATTGCGTAAAAATAACCACCGGTATAATCAAAATCCTCTTTTTATAAAAGCAGAAAAGTTTACGCTAGCTTAATATGTTCATTTGAGTCAGTTAAATCTCCTCAACTTTTTCAACAAATTTAAGACCTAGATTTTCCAATTCTTCCAATACCGGCTTGTAAATAACCGGGTGAGTAGGAATTTGGCAGCCTGTAATCGGAAGTCTGTCCGTAAGTAAAAGTTTAGCTGCGATAGCTGCAGGTAATCCCACGGTTTTTGCGATGGCGGTAAAACCATTCGGTTCGCCGAATTCAATAAGTGTTGATGTAATTCTATATTTTTTATTTTTATCAGGATAAACAGCTTCAATTTCATGAACGAGCGCAACCATATCCCTTGCACCGGCTGGAAGCGGCATTTTTTCAATCAGCAAATCTTTCAATACCTCTGCAGCAGTTTTAGGGTTTCCTTTAATTTTATCTTGACTGAATATTCCCAGCCAGTTTAATTTTTTCATAATTTCACCGGTTGGATTGATACCGAGAAAATTAGCAACTCTCTGCTGAATTTTTGAACCAGAATCATTAACCGGTAAAAATGTTTCTACCAGATCAGAATAGCTGAATTCCGATAAATTAGGTATTCTCATATTTTCATTCGGATAACCGAGCTTAACCAATTGAAGCCAGGTTTCGCACCATCCGGGGTATCTCAAGGTTCCCCTTATCATAGTTTCAACATTCGGAATTTTGAACAACTCCCTGTAAATAATAGAATCGCGGTTTGGGTAAGCTTCCAGAGTTCCGATTCCGTCCACATCGACCGACCACGTTCTTTGAAATAGTGCGTGATGCGAAAGAATTTTCACTTTTCGGTTTTCCATGTATTGGGCGCCGCTTTCCCCGGACATTACAACGTTCCTCGGATTCCAGGTAATACAATATTTCAGAGGATTTGATTCAACCTCGGGTGCCGGCAATCCGCTTCCATAGGATATAAAAGTTTTTATTTGTCCGCCCTCTTCTTTTATTTTGTGTATCAAAGATATTGCCGACATGTGATCGATACCGGGATCGAGTCCCATTTCATTTAGAATAAGAATATCCTTTCTCAAAGCATCTTTATGCAGATCTTGAATATTGATATTTTCATACGATGCAGTTATCATATGCTTGCCGAAGTTGAGACAATCGAGTGCAATTAAATATTGAAATGTTGGAGCGAGCATATTGATTACAACATCCGATTTGCTGATCTGTGCTTTACGCATTCTTTCGTCATTAACATCAAATTCAATTGCTAACCCATTTGAGTGCCCGTTAACATGAAGTGCTGCAGTTTCGTAATTCATATCGCAAACGGTTATAAACCAATCGTGTTTTTCTGCTTCTCTCAGCATATAATCGATAAGATAAGGTGTGCTCTGCCCTGCTCCGAGAATAAGTACATTTTTCATTTTAAGCCGAAGTTTAATTCAAAAAATTTAAAACAAAAAAATATTAAGAACTAAACTAAAAAGAAAATTATTTTATTGATTTTAACGGTTTGAGCCCGTTTTTAGCTAATAAAAACTTTATATTGATCGAATCTTTCTAAAATTTCGTGTACATATTTTACGGTTTCAACGCCGCGGGCAAATCCATATTTTACAACTTCGTCGTTATAATATTTTTGTTTTGATTTTTTCAGCAGGTATTCTTCTACATTGCCGAACCAAACATTTGGATTAGCGCCGAATTTTTCCGCAAGTTTGCGCGAATCGAGAATATGCCCCATTCCAATATTGTACGATGCAAGAACAAATTTGATTCTCTCATTTTTATCTTTAACCAGTTCACTCCAAAAATCATCGAGCCAAATCAAGTAATTAACGCCGGCTTCAAGATTCTGCTTCGGATCTTTAAGATTGGTTACACCAAACTGCTGCGCTGTTGCCGGGAGAAGCTGCATTAATCCCACTGCTCCAGCCCATGAATCGGCTTTTGGGTCGAACCTGGATTCCTGATAAATCAATGATGCAAGTATTCTCCAATCCCAATCAAGTTTTTCCGAATATTGCTTCAATAAATCATCATACTCCGATATTTTACCGCTGTTATTTAAGAATAGATCGCTTTTAACTCTTGATCTGTAATCATTCCTGTTGCGGAAATATTTATTATACATCACGTAATACTCGGTCTTTTTTTTCATCCCTGTCAGCCATGTATTCAAAGTATCAAGCAGCTTTGGTGCATTTTTTCTAACAGCCCATGCAATTTTCTGCGGAAGCGAAATATGAGTACCCACATCCAAATTAGAATAATAGCTTTGATTGAGCAGAGCAATGTTTTCGTCAGAAACGGTATAATCAATTTCACCGTCGGCAACCATTTCGATAAGGTCTTCCGTACTAAGATCTTCACCCGCCTCAACAATATTTATGTCCCCGCCGATTTCTTCAGATAAGTTTTTTAAACGAAGCATATAGGCAGAACCTTTTCTTACATGAACTGTTTTACCCTCTAAATCAAGAGGCGATCTTATCAATGAGTCCTCAATCTCATGCATTTTCATGTAACGCCATTTTTCGGGGCGGCGCTGAACTAATACTTGGCGAGTTGTATGATGAAACTGAGTAAAAGCAAAACGCTTTGTACGATCTTTTGTAACGGTAAGGTTAAATGCAATAATATCTCCTTCACCGGAATCGAGCATTGCGAACATCTGACTGATACTCTTCACAACTTTTATTTCAACTTTTAGCCCGAGATAATCTCCCAATTGTTCAGCTAGTTCATACTCAAACCCCATCGGTTTACCCCGATAGATAAAGTAGCTGTAAGCATTGTACCCGGTGATGGCTACTATCTTTCCTCTTTCTTTTATTTTGTCGAGGTCGAATTTTACGGAGGAAATTGTTTCTTCATTTTCCACAGGTGATTTACATCCCGATACCAATAAGATAAATAGCGATATAAAAATAATCAGCTTAGATTTCATGACCGAGCAATAAAATTTCCTTTTTTATCATTAACTCAAAAAATTTAGAGATAATAAATCGAAAAAACAAGCCTTTCCACGGATGTCTGTAGCTGATTATCTGGTTTGAGCATAATCCTATTTTTAATCAAAATCTTAAGACGTTTACAAATTTTTAGAATAATCTGTGATTTCAATTACTGTTTTCCCCTTTATTCATAGGGGTTTTGAGAGCTCAGCCAAACGGTTTTAAAATTTTAAATTTCTATTCGGATTAGAATTTTGAAAAAAATCATTTTGTCAATACGATATTCAAAAATATTTTTTTATGGATTGATGACAAAAATCACATTAAGATAGAGTTTTTTTATGCGAAGTAATTTCGGATGAAGAGAAAAAACAAATCAATTAGATGATGCTTTTAATTAGCAATTATGCTATTGAATAATAGTTATCCGGCGAAATAAAAAAGAGGCTGTCTCAAAATTTGATAATTATCATGCTGAACCCGCCAAAAAGACGGCGGGTAAACTTCAATTCCTCCCGATAAATCGAGACAAGTTCTCCCAAGAGGGGAAGGCATTTTTTACAATTCAATAATTGAGCAATGCAACAATGAAACCCAGCTGTCATGCTCCTATTCATAAAATTAATCATAGCAGCAAGGACATTACAAACTCATCAACATATTTTCCATCAATTTTGAATGAGTCTCTTTTTATTCCCTCTTTTACAAATCCCATTCGTTCATACAGTTCAATGGCTTTTGTATTGAAAGTAAATACACTCAAATCCAACCTATGAATTTTATTTTCTACCGCCCAGCTTATACATTTCTCTATTAATTGAATGCCGATTCCCTGCCTCCAAAATTTTTTCATAACAGCAATAACCAAATGTGCGGAGTGTTTATTTCGATTATAAATGCCCCCCGTGACTTCTAAAAGACCAACTAATTCCCCGTTAATATCTGCAACAAAAATTTTTGAATTTGTTGTATTAATAATTTCAGATAGTTTTGATTTTTGAGATTCAACCGTTTCCACTCTTTCCCCCGGTTCATAAGCCCGATAAATGGTTTCTTCATCCAATTCATTATTCAAATCAAGCAGCCGTTTTGCATCTTTAATATTTACTTCTCTAATTATTAAACTCATTTTAAACTCAAATTGTTAAATTAAATAGTAAATATAATCGAAAACACTTTAATGTTTAAATATGTCTTCCTATTTTGTATAGAACAAATTGTCCTAATTTTTTAATTTGGCAAATCATAAAAACCAACGAAATTGAGCGAAAAAAGAATGGAAGAGAAACAGATCAATCAGTACCACGAGGAGTTATTTAATCATTTTGGTTATAATTTTGGATTCGTCGCAGATATATTGGATAAGTATTTAGAAGACCGTTCATCCGTTTCAAGTTATTGGGAAGAGTATTTCGATAAACTCACCGGAAAAGACGGAAACGGCGAAGACACAACCCGCCCGAAAATCACTAAACCATCTGCGAAAAAAACAGTACCGCAGCCATTTAAAATTTCGGCTTCATTTGAAATTTCGGAGGATGACGATACGCAAGTTATTTCAGGCGTCGGCGCTAAAATTATTGAAAATATGAACAATAGTTTAACGATACCGACGGCAACTTCACTCAGGACGATATCTGTGAAACTTCTCGAAGAAAACCGGCGCATAATAAATCAGCACCTCAAACGGATAGACGGCAGCAAAATTTCTTTTACACACATTGTTGCTTACGTGCTAATCCAGGCGCTAAAAGACTTCCCAAATATCAATAACGCATTTGGAATAAATGACGATAAACCAACTTTAATAAAAAAGCCCTACATCAATTTAGGATTGGCAGTCGATGTAACGAGAAAAGACGGTACCCGCTCTTTGATTGTACCGAACATTAAAAAAGCAGGCAAGATGAATTTCAGAGAATTCATTGATGCATATAATATTCTCATTGAAAAAGCGAGAAACAATAAAATTGAACCCTCCGATTTTCAGGGGACCACACTTACTTTAACAAACCCCGGCGGTATCGGCACTGTATCTTCTACTCCACGTTTAATGACCGGACAGGGCTGTATAATTGCTGTAGGTGCAATTGATTATCCGTCTGAATTCAAAGCGATGCACCCGACCGCAATTGCCGGTTACGGTATCGGTAAAGTGATGAACATTACCAGCACTTACGACCATCGGATAATCCAGGGTGCGGAGTCTGGCGAGTTCCTGAAAAAGATGGATCACCTTTTAATGGGTAATGAAGACTTTTACGATAAACTTTTCGAAGATCTGCAGATCCCGCAAAAATCGGTTGATTGGGGTGTTGATACTTCAACAAGAAATTTTGGAATAATAAAGGATAGAGAAAGAGTTGAAAAGCAGGCTAAAATTTTACAGCTAATAAATATTTACCGGGTTCGGGGTCATTTAATTGCAAATTTAAATCCCTTATCCAACGCCCCTGCTTATCACACAGAGCTCGATCCGGCAAATTACGATTTTACAATTTGGGATTATGACCGTCCATTTATAACCGGGAATTTACAGGGACTTGAAACCGGAACCTTGCGTGAAATTCTTGAATTGCTGCATAAAACTTATTGTGAGCGGATTGGTGCAGAATATATGCACATTCAAAATATTGAAGAAAAAACTTGGCTTCAGCAAATGATGGAACCGATTCAGAATCAGCCTGAATTGGATTTGGATATTAAAAAACGGATAATGGAAAAACTAATAATCTCCGAAGGCTTTGAACATTTTCTGCATACTAAATTTATTGGACATAAAAGATTTTCACTTGAAGGCTCCGAAACATTAATCCCTGTTTTAGATTACCTGCTTGGTGAAGCCGCTGATAATGGTGTTATTGAAGCATACTTGGGAATGGCTCACCGCGGCAGGTTAAATGTTCTCTCAAATATTTTGGGAAAAAGCTACCAGCAAATTTTTTCTGAATTTGAAGAAGATATAGATCCCGATGCACCGCAAGGTACCGGTGATGTTAAATATCATCTCGGCGCATCCGGAAAGTATAAAACCAGAAGCGGTAAAACAATTGATGTTTCTATTTCCTCAAACCCCAGCCACCTCGAATGGGTTAACCCTGTTGTAGAAGGATTAGTGAGAGCCAAGCAAACCAGAATGAATGATACTGAACGCGATCTATTTATTCCGATACTAATTCACGGAGATGCAGCGTTTGCCGGACAAGGAGTAGTTGCGGAAACTTTAAATTATTCCCAGCTTAAAGGATATAGAACCGGCGGAACAATTCACATTATTATCAATAATCAAATTGG
The DNA here is from genome assembly GCA_016841125.1 of Melioribacter sp. Lineage (GTDB taxonomy): Bacteria > Bacteroidota > Ignavibacteria > Ignavibacteriales > Melioribacteraceae > JAENZU01. The sequence continues at coordinate 6,569 of JAENZU010000194.1, forward strand.
ATTTACGACCGGTCCGGAAGATGCTAGATCTTCACCCTATGCAACAGATGTAGCCAAAATGGTGCAGGCGCCTATTTTCCACGTTAATGGAGATGATCCCGAGGCGTCAATCTGGGTTACCAAATTGGCTTCCCTATATCGTCAAAAATTCAACAAAGATGTTGTGATTGATCTCTTCGGATATAGACGCCACGGACAGAATGAAGGCGACG